>NZ_JACGBA010000004.1:0-121990 GCF_020137685.1 Campylobacter sp. RM9331 | reverse complement strand
TTCTAATAAACACCCCACAAGGAATTTCTTAATTGAAATTCCTTTTATTTATATAAAATACTTAAATCTAAATCATAGTTTTTTTAAATTACTAATTCAAATTCTTGTAAAAATTAATGAAATTTAAAAAATATTTTTAAAAAATTTTATATGGACAGAATTTTGACATTCAATGTGTTATAATCAAGAAAAATCAAGAAAGGAGAATAAATGAAAGTTATTTTTTCTTTTATATGGGGGGGGGTATAACTCTTTAGAATATACTCAAAAACCTTCATCTATTTTTAAAGGAACTTAGAAAGCATTTTTTATCTAATCATAAATATTTAAAAATTAAAAATAAAAAGGATAAAAAATGGAAATCAAAAGAATTTTAAAAGAATTTACAGACCTAGAAGAAAGTAAAAAAGAAATATTAAAAGAAAACATTTTAAATTTTGTTAAAGAAAAAGATAAATGTCTTGGTATTCATAATTTTGCTTTTCAATTTGTAAAAGATGAAACAAAATGCGTTGAAAAAAGATATTTAGATATTTTATTAAAAGATTTAGATTTTGATTTAGAAAACAGAATGAAATTAGCTGCTTTGATTGAAGAAGCATATCATATCAGCTTTAAATCAAAAGATATTTTAAACTATCAAAAACCAACTTCAACAGCATTAATACCTGATATGTCTAATATAACAGAAGTTATGAAATACTATAAAGAACAAGAAGAATCTAAAGAAGAGTATGCAGAATTAGATGAGATATTAAACAAATCAGATTTAGATGAAGAAGATAAAACTAAGCTAAAGCTAAATATCAAAAAACTAGCAAACACAAAGCTAAATATATTAATTACAGGCGGAACAGGAGTTGGCAAAAGCTCTACTATTAATTCGCTTTTTAATATGGGTGATGAATACAAGCAAGAATTTAGCGAAATCGGAACTACTAGCAAACCACAAACAATGGAGATTAAAAAATACGAAATAGGAAGAAACCTTGTTTTATGGGATAGTCCAGGTTTAGGAGATGGGATAAAAGATAGTGAGCATATTGCAAAAATCAATAAAAAGCTTCACGAAAAAGATAGTAAAGGAAATGCTTTAATAGATTTAGTTTTAGTTATTGTAGATGCAAAGACTCGTGATTTAGGCACTACCTATCATCTAATTACTAATGTAATAATCCCTGCCTTAGGAGAAAACGCAAAAGATAGAATATTAATAGCGCTTAATAAGTGTGATCAAGCTTTAGAAGGAGATTTTTGGGTGAAGGGTGATAGTCCTTATCCAGAAGAAGAGCTTATAAAATATCTTGATGAAAGTGTAAAGATAATTAGTGATAGGATATATGAGACAACTAGCGTAAGGATTGAGCCTATATATTATTCATCAGGTAAGAGCAGAAATGGCATTCAAGAAAACCCATATAATTTAGGAAAATTACTTGACTTCATCATTGATTATACTCCCAGCAAAAAAAGAGCAGTATTTAAAGGTAAGATAAACGAAAATAAAAACAACTGGAAAAGCAACGAAAAAGTAAAGCCTAATACAAATAATTTTAATTCATCAAACAATCAATCAACAAGCACCACAAAAGATTACAAAGCTTTAGCTGATGAAAAGATAGAAAAAAGCTTTTGGGATAACTTATGCGATGGTGTTGGAAAAGCAGTTGATTTTGTTGTTGAAAATAAAGAGAAGATTATGGCAGTAGGTGGATTTTTATTAAGTGCTGTAAATAAAATTTTTAAAAAATAAAAAAACAAAAAGAATTTGAAATATGACTTTCAAATTCTTTAAAGGAGTATAAATGCCAATAGCACCAAAGCCAAGTAAGTTTATTTGTAAAGATTGTGGGTATTCAGTGGTGATAATTCATAAAAGCGATTGCCTAAATGCAAATGATTTACCACCATCTAAATGCCCTAAATGCAAAAATAGTGTTTGTTATGAAAGAAAAAGAGCCAATATATTTGATATAGCTTTGGCAAAATTAAAGGAGATTTTATGAAAAAATATAAGCCTACCACAAAAGAAGAATTAAAAAAGTTAGTAAAAAATAAGACTATTTATCTAGGCGATATTGATACGAGTTTAATTACTGATATGAGTGGATTGTTTAAAAACAGTGTTAGAGAAGACTTTAGTGGGATAAACGAATGGGATACAAGCAATGTAACTGATATGAGTGCTATGTTTAGTAATTGCGAGTATTTTAATGAAGCTTTGAGCTTTGATACTTCAAAAGTTAAAGATATGAGCTATATGTTTTTTGATTGTAAGCAATTTAACCAAGCTTTAATTTTAAATACTTCTAATGTAACCGATATGAGTCATATGTTTGAAAATTGTTTTGTCTTTAATCAACCATTAAACTTTGATACTTCAAATGTAACCAACATGAGTGATATGTTTAATTATTGTTTCAGATTTAATCAAGCTTTGAATTTTGATACTTCCAAAGTTGAAACTATGAGTTATATGTTTAGTGGTTGCCATAGCTTTAATCAACCATTAAGCTTTGATACTTCAAAAGTTACAAATATGAGTGGTATGTTTTTTAAATGCTGTTATTTTAATAAAGATTTAAATTTTAATACTTCAAAAGTAACCAATATGAGTTATATGTTTAGTGATTGTCGTAGTTTCAATCAACCATTAAGCTTTGATACTTCAAATGTAACTAATATGAGTTATATGTTTAGTGGTTGCCATAGCTTTAATCAGCCATTAAGCTTTAATACTTCAAAAGTAACCAATATGAGTTATATATTTAGTGATTGTCGTAGTTTCAATCAACCATTAAACTTTGATACTTCAAGTGTAATTAATATGAGCCATATGTTTGAAAATTGCTTTGAATTTAATCAACCATTAAACTTTGATACTTCAAGTGTAATTAATATGAGCCATATGTTTGAAAATTGCTTTGAATTTAATCAACCATTAAACTTTGATACTTCAAGTGTAATTAATATGAGCCATATGTTTGAAGTGTGTTTTAAATTCAATCAACCATTAAACTTTGATACTTCAAGTGTAATTAATATGAGAAGTATGTTTGCTGTTTGCAAGAATTTCAATCAAGCTTTAAGTTTTGATACTTCAAAAGTAACCGATATGAGTTATATGTTTTTTAAGTGTTCACGTTTCAATCAAGCTTTAATTTTTGATACTTCAAAAGTAACCGATATGAGTTATATGTTTAGCGGTTGTTATAATTTTAATCAAATACTTGATTTTAATATTGTAGATTTTGTTAAAATGAAAGGTATATTTCAAGATTGCGATAGTTTAGAGCAATTGCCTAATTGGTATTGATATGTTAAAAAACATAAAAAGATTTAAGAATTTGAAATAGGAATTTCAAATTCTTATTTTTCAATTATCCTTGTAATATCGTTAAAGCTTGTAAATGTTTTTTAATATGATTTTCTTTTCTTAATCGTATAATTTATATAAAAATAAATTAAAATCGTAGATATTAAAGCAATAGCAAGAGTTAAAGTGCTATTGTGAATATCTCCTAATTTTAAAAAGCAAAATTTAAAAAACGCATTTAGAATACTAAATAAGGTAAAATAAAATAAAAAGCCTAAATCTTTCTCGCCTTTATAAAAATTAATAATATTTTTACAATAGATTTTAGTCGCAGATATACTAAAATAACTCCATATCATAAGCAACAAAAAACCTCGAGCATAAGCATCATCGTCATCTATAAAAAACCATGGCAATAAGTATCTTAATGGTATTAAAGTAAGTATAAAAGTATCCATATATAACATTAAAAAAGACCAAGATATTACATATAATAAAACAATAAATATCAAAACTTTAAAACAAGTTGCAACAAAAACTTTTATTAATTTATTATATATCCATTCTATCACATTAGCCCTTATAAAATATGCAAATTAATATAGTGAAATTATAAGAATTTAAATCTTAAAACTCAAAATATAAAGCACAAAATTACTAGATACTTTTAATTATTTTAGATTAATTTAAAAAATTGATAAATCTAAAGCTTTAGATAAACCCTCTAATATCCTAACACCACCTATTGAATTACCCTTGCTATCAAGTGCTGGTCCATAAACCCCTATACCAAATTCTCTAGGGACAAGCGATACCATACCACCGCCCACACCACTTTTACATGGAAGTCCTACCCTTACAGCTATTTCTCCTGATAAATCATAAGTTCCACAAGTTAGCATTAAACTCTTAATCGTTCTAGCTATTTTTTTACTAACTATTTGCTTACCATCTTTAAGCCCATCATTAGCTAAAAATAATCCTAATTTAGCTAGGCTTTTTGTGTTAGCTAGTATTGAGCATTGTTTAAAATAAACTTCTAAAGCCACCTCAACATCATCACTAATAATCCCATCATTTTTCATAAAATACGCTAAGGCTCTATTTTTATTGCCTGTTTTATTTTCGCTTTCGTATATTTTAGTGCTTAATGACGCTTCATTATCATCAGTAATCAAACGAAAAAACTCAAGCACTCTATTAAATCTCTCTTCAGCATTTTTGCCTTTAATCATAGAAGCAACAGCAATAGCACCTGCGTTTATCATTGGATTAAATGGCTTTTTATTGTTTGATGTTTCAAGTTTCATAATTGAATTAAAGGCATCTCCTGTAGGCTCAACACCTACTTTTGAGAATACATATTCATAGTCATTATCTAATAAAGCTAACATTAAAGTAACTATTTTAGAAACACTTTGAATACTAAACCTTAGCTCACTATCACCCGAGCAAAAAACATTATAATCCTTATCAATCACGCAAACTCCCAAAGCGTCTAATTTAGCCTTGCTAAGCTCTGGGATATAATTTGCCAATCTTCCTAATTTTGTATATTTAATATTATCTTTTACTAATCTATCTAACAACTCTTGCATATTTAAATTATATTTCCTATCGCACTAATTAAACTACTTCCGCCTAAAATCACAGAAATTAAAGCGATGATAATACCTAAAAATATTTTAATATTGTTATTTTTATGATTTTTTAAAACCTTACTGCTTGATGTAATATACACCAAATAAACAACAATTACAGGTAGTATTATGCCATTTAGAATTTGAGCTGTAAATATTAAAGTTATAGGATTAAATCCAGTTGAAGAAATAATTACTCCAATTAATAATATTGCAGAACAGGTTAATTTAAAACGAATATCGTTATGCCTATAATCCCAACCTAAAAAAGCACTCATAACATAAGCAGCTCCCATAGGAGAACTGATAGAACAAGCAAGTCCAGCAGCAAATATACCAACACCCAAAACTATTTCAGCATAATTACCTAATAATGGTCTAAGTTGTATAGCCATATCAGAAGCATTTTTTACTTCCATTCCTATCATTGCAACACCAGCTGTAATTACAACAGCGGCTGTAATAATTCCACCTGTGGTTATAGAAAAATATATATCCCATTTTGATAGTTCTAATTCACTAGCATCTTTCCAAGTTCGTTTAGCGGTTGCTGAATGTATAAAAAAATTATAAGGCACAATAGTTGTCCCTATAATTGCAATGATAGTAAATAAACTGCCATCAGGAAAAGTAGGTAATAATAATCCTTGAAAAACTAAAGAAAAATCTGGCTTAACAACAAACATTGTTAAGATAAAAATCAAAGCCATTATAATAACCAATAGCATAAAGATTTTTTTGATAATATCAAAACTACCCATCCATAATAATACAAATACAAACAACCCCATATAAGGAGTAAGAGAAGTTATATTTATCCCAGTTATCGTTGATAGACCTAGTGCAGCACCAGTTAAATCCCCTGCATTATAAGCAGCACAACCTAAAACCACAGAACCGCCCACTAAAATTCCACTTAATATTTTTCCAATCTTACTTTTAAAAGTGTTTAATATGGCTTCGCCTAATCCCTTTTGAGTAATTATTCCAAGTCTTGCTGACATTTCTTGCAATATAATAGTAGCTATTATTGAAAATAAAACAGCCCAAAGTAAAGCAAAGCCAAATCCAGCTCCAGCCTTAGTACAAGTTGTAATTGTTCCAGGGCCAACAAAAGAGCCAGTAACTACAGCTCCTGGCCCTATTGCTTTAATTTTATCCTTCCAAGTATATTTATTTTGCATAATTCCCCTTTATGTTTTTATATGTTATTTAATATTAAATCTATACTTAGTAAGACCTGTTAAAAAATATATACTCATCCACACCGCTACATGCCCTGAAGTATTTTGTGGGTCTTTTCCTGGATATAATTCAACAAAATCAAACGCACTAGCACCTGCTTTTCCACATTCGTGCAACATCATAGCAAGCTCATATGTGCTAAGACCACAAGGATCAGGTGGGCCTGCCGGATTAAATGCTATATCTAAAACATCAGAGCATATAGTTACATAAATAGCTTCTGTGCCATTACTTGCAATTTTAATTGCTTCGCTTATAGCAGCTTTCCAACCCATTTCTTTTACTTGCATTCCAGTAATTACATGAGCTCCAAATTTTTTTGCTTCTTTTAAACCATTTGGATTGTTTCTAGGTCCTCTTATTCCAAAATGCACCATTTTTGTAGGGTCTATATAAGGGTCTTCGTATAATCTATGAAAAGGAGAACATCTAGCTAATTTTTCTTCGCCAAATTTATCCATATTATCCATATGTGCGTCAAAATGAATAATGCCTATATTTCCATTATGTGCCTTAGCAAACTCACTAATTAACGGAAATGATATTGAGTGATCACCTCCAAATACTACAGAGATTTTTTTAGCTTTCATTATTTTAGAATACTTATCTTTTATGCTATTAAAAGAAAAATCATAATTACCATTTTCTATAGCACAATCACCAAAATCTCCACCAGTAAAATAATCAAATACATCTAAATCAAATTCTGGTAAATATCCACCATATCTAACAGAAGCAGCTCTAATATTTTTTGTAGATAACTCACAACCTGAATAATTACCATAAGTGCAAACCCCTTCCCAAGGCACACCCATTACTACAATATCATAATTGTTTAGTTCTTCATCATTATGAATCTTAGGTAACCCTAAAAATGATGGAACACCACTAAAAACTTCGCCAATTCTTCTACTAGGAACATAACAAATTGGTTTATCGTTCATAATCACTCCTTTTTTTAATATAGACTTTTATTATGGAATGAAATTATGTTTTTTATAATTTTTTTGATTAAATTTGATAAAAATCAATATTTTGTGTTACTTTTTGTAATTTTATTGAATAAGCTAAAGTATTTTATAGAATAAAAAGTATTTAAAATCAGCTCTAACGCTTTTAAATCCATTGAAATATACTTCCTTTATTTTTATTTTCATTTTTATTGATTAATTCTTCTAATTTTTCTAAATCGCTTTTATTAAATTTATTAAAGGAAAGCTCATAAGATTTATAAAAAATCTTAAATCTTTTTTGCTTTAAAAAAATTCTTATAGTATTTTTAAAATTTGTTTTAAAAAAATAATATTCCTTAATATCATCATATTTTATTTTGCTAACTCCTAAGCCTTTTACAAACACCAAGCAATCTTCATAGCAAATCACTCTTTTAACACCACAAAATATAATTAAAGTGCATAATATAATTACTACGCCGATTATTTTATAAATAATTAATTCATCTTTTAAAAAGCTTACAATACTAATAAATGAAAGCAGCATTAAAAATCCAAAAGTTATATGAACTAAATCAAATCTTTTTGGATTAATCACATAAATCGCATTGCTTGTATCAACTTCTCTTAATATATAAATTACAAGGATATAAATAGCGATAAAAATTATAAAATATAGCCAATTTTCTACTACAAAAATAAGCGAAATTAAACTAAATAAAACAATAGCAAAAAATTTTGATTTATCATAAAAATACTTCATTGATAAAACAAAATAATGAACAAACATATAAACAAACATTAAAAACAAATAATTTTCAATAAAACAAGATTTAATTGCAAGATATATAAAAACAGCATTTATAAGAGTTAAAGCAAATATAATTATGAATTTTAAAATTTCTTTAATCATTTAATATTTTTTATCTAATAATGTGTATTTTATTTGTTTATCTTGATTATAAATATCTAAGATTTCTTTTAATAAATAAATCACTTCTTCTTCGCTAAGTAAATTATTACCCGCAATATCTATGATTACAAATATAGCAGTATCAGTTGATAAACGCTTTTTATGCACAAGAAGTATTTTAATAATATCTGTTTTATATTTTAAAATCCAAAATATTCTATTTGAATTTAAATCACAATCAATAAAAAAGCAATCAAGCTCTTTATTAAATAGTATTGTTTTTGTGTTGAATATGGTATCTTGTATATTATATTTAGCAAGTGCTTCATTTATTTTATATTTTTCATAAATTTCGTTATCAATTTGTATAGTTTTAAAATCTACTCTAAGCTGTGTATTGCCTATAAAACTTGATTTACTTTTAAAGAATTTCTTATATAACATTACTAATAAATAATAATACATAAATGGCAAAATCAAAGCTATTATTCCGCCTATTGATAAGGTCAAAACAGGAATATAAGAAAAACAAAACATAATAGATAAAAATATTAAACATAACTCTTTTGATATCTTGCTATATATTATATGAGTTAAAAAACATAAAGGTATAATAAATATTGAGCCTAATAAACTTCCATAAGGTGCTTGTGTAATTGATAAAAACATATAAAAAGTATCATATACAAAAAAAATTATCGTAAATAAAAAACAACAAATAGACAATATTACAATTGAAATCACAATTTTTACAATACTTTTTTCCATTATAAAATCTCCTTTTGTTATAAGTATTCTCCTAGCACTTCATCTATTATATATGCTTTAAATTCTTTATCATTATTTAAGCTTCCATTCCATTTATAAACAGCTAATATTTCTCTTAATAAGGCTATTATTTCTTTTTCACTTAATGTTTTATTATCTCTTATAGAAAGAATTTTATAAACTCTATTATAAACTACATTATCAATCTCTTGTTTGATATCATAATCTAAAATTATCCTTATATGTTCGCCTTTATAATATAAAATCCACAAAGATTTATTAAGTTTTGCATGGTCTAGTTCTGGGTCATCAAAATACATACAATTCATAAACCAGCAGTCTAATTCTTCATCTATTACAATGCGTTCTTCAAAAGGAAATTTATGATGTTGTCTTAAATACCAATCATTAGTATGCTCAATACAAATATCTACAAAAGAATATTTCTTCTCTAATCTATCATCAATAATTGCGTTTTTAAAAGCCATTTGCTTACCTTTTTTTAAACCAAATTCCTACTTAAAATTCCACAATTTTTAAAGAATTTGAATTAGGATTTAAAATATTTATTCTTTTATTATTTCATCTCTTACATATACTTTATAGCCGTCAATTGTTTCCCAAGCACCAGAAAGATTATAAACATCTAATATTTCTTTAAGAAGATTTATAACTTCTTTTTCACTTAATAATTCATTGTTTTTAATATCAAAAATACTCCAAACTTTATCATATAAAACACCATCTATTGTTATATCAAAATCATAATCAAGTATAACT
Organism: Campylobacter sp. RM9331; assembly: GCF_020137685.1. NCBI lineage: Bacteria > Pseudomonadati > Campylobacterota > Epsilonproteobacteria > Campylobacterales > Campylobacteraceae > Campylobacter > Campylobacter sp. RM9331. Next base: position 112,375 of record NZ_JACGBA010000004.1, on the reverse strand, counting down.
TCAATCAAATTACCTTTATAATACAAAATCCACAAGCCTTTGCTAAGTCTTGCATGCTCTAATTCAGGGTCTAAAAAATTATAACCTAGCATTATAAAACAATCTAATTCTTCATCTATTACTATTCTTTTCTCATCAGGCAACATATGATTTTGTTTATAATATAAGCTATCTGTATAATTGCAAAAAATATCTGTCATTTTGTATTTTTCATCAAATTCTTTTGTAACTACTGCGTTCTTAAAAGCCATTATTTCTCCTTAATTTTAATTATTAAGTAAATATTATAAAAATTATTTTTTGTAAAGTAAAGAAGGTCTGAAGATATTCAAATTCCAAAATCGGAATTTGAAATTAAAATTATTTTATTCTTGAGCGTCACGCCATTCGTTTAGAACTTTTACTTCTTCATCGCTTAAAAATCCACTAAATGCAGAAAATCCACTAAGCGAATAAGCAGGGCAATCAATACTCTCATAATTTTTCTTAGCTTGATTTAATTCATAGCTAAATATTGAAAACACACCTTTTACATCTAATCCGTGAGACCTAGCAGCACCAACAGCAGCAATACTTGAACCGCCACTTGAGATTAAATCTTCTAGCACAACGCAAGTGCTTCCGTGCTTAAAGCTTCCTTCAATCATCTTTGCTCTTCCGTGGGTTTTGTTTTTTGATAATATATATACTAATGGTTTGTTTAATATATCAGCCACCCAAGCTCCGTGAGCAATAGCTCCAGTAGCAGTTGCTGCTATGTAATCAACATCTCCTGCTTTTTCTTTAATCAAATTCGCTAAATGATTTGCTATGATTTTACGCTCTTTTGGATAGCTAATTAACACACGGTTATCACAATATATAGGGCTTTTAATACCACTTGAATATGTGAAAAACTCTTTAGTATTAATAAATATTGCTTCACAATCTTTTAATATTTTTACAACTTCACTTGCAACTTCTTTATTCATTTTCTTCTCCTTTTATACATTGAAAATAAGCTCTAATAGGATTAGAACTCTTTGTAATCATTCTACCAGCTACAATATAATCAATATTGTTTTCTATAGCAAATTTTGGCGTAGCAACCCTTGCTTGGTCATTTGCATCATTGCCTAAAAATCTAATGCCAGGCGTAAGAGCCTTAAGTCCTAAATCTTTAGCAAATTTTGCTTCATAAGCACTACTTACTATGCCATCAAGACCTGCTTTTTTGCTGATTAAACAGCGTTGTTTTACGCAATCATTAATGCTTCCATTAAAGCCTAAATCATTTTTAAATTCTTCTTCTTCAAACGAAGTTAATACAGAAATTCCAAATAATTCACACTTGCTACCTAATTCATTTTTAGCATTAACAGCAGCCTTTAAAGCTTGCTCGCCTGCAAAAGAATGAAGGCTTAAAATATCAATATCATTTTTTAAAAGTGTCTTAGTAGCATTATAAATAGTATTTGGGATATCAATTAATTTTAAATCTAAAAATATATTAAAACCTAAGTCTTTTAGCTCTTTTAAAAAGTCATTTCCAGCTGTGTAGTATTGCCACATACCGACTTTTAAATAAGGCATAATTAATTTTAAATTATGCTCTTTTGCATAGTTTTCAAGATTTTTTGCTGATAGTTTTGATACAAATTCACGGCTTTGCTCTAAGGTGTCAAAATCTAATGCGATTATGGTTTTCAAATTCTCTCCTTTGATTTAATAAAATTATCTCTTTTTAACTCTTTACGACTTAGCATTATGCAAAAATTTATTAAATAAAACATATTGAATTTATATTTTTAAAAGTTATTTATTACATTATTTAAATAATATAATACAAAAATCAAAAGGAGAAAAAATGGACTTTTTAGACTCATTAAAACAAATCAAAACAGATATAAAAGAAAATGAAAAGAAAAAAGAGCAAGAATTAGAACTAGCAAAAATCAAACAAAAAGAAGAAGAATTAAGACAAGATTTCATAAATTATATGAATGAAAGCGGAGTTAAAAAAATCTAATTAAGATTTAGAAAATCTAAATCTTAATTAATTAATTGAATTAAGTTTGTCTAATTCAAAAGGTGTAGTTTGATATACATAATAATTTAGCCAGTTGATATAAACACAATTTGCGTGAGCTCTCCAAGTAAGTTTTGGAGGATTGTTTGGATTATCATCTTTATAATAATTATAAGGAATATCAACATCTAAGCCATTTTTAATATCTCTTTTATACTCATTATCTAAAGTAGTGCGAGAGTATTCAGGATGACCTAGGACAAAAACTTGTCTTCTATCAGCACTTCTTATCAAATAGCTTCCTGCTAAATCGCTTTTAGCTAAAATCACTAAAGATTTATGATTTGCTAAGGCTAATTCATCAATTCCTGAATGCCTTGAATGTGGAGCTAAAAACACATCATCAATTCCCCTTAAAATCTCATCTTTACTATCAATTACATCGTGATAAAACACTCCGCTTAATTTCTTTTTTAAAGGAATTTTTGCAATATTGTAATGATAATTTAGCCCAAACATCGCACCATAGCATATATGAAGAGTGCTAAAAACATTGCTTTTGCTCCATTCTAAAATACTAACTAATTCATCATAATAAGTTATTTCGCTAAATTCATATTGTTCTAGCGGAGCTCCTGTTATTATCATTCCATCAAATTTTTTATGCTTTATCTCATCAAATACCAAATAATGCTCGTTTAAGTGGCTTTGACAAGTGTTTTTGCTCTCGTGACTTGCTATTCTTAAAAGCGTGATTTTTACTTGTAAAGGCGTATTAGAAAGCATTCTAAGTAATTCTAATTCAGTTTCTTCTTTTATTGGCATAAGGTTTAAAATCACAAGCTCTAATGGACGAATATCTTGAGAATTTGCTCTTGCTTCATCCATTACGAAAATATTTTCATTTTCTAGTAAAACTTTTGCTGGAAGGTTAGTTTTTATATTAACGGGCATTTTTTCTCCTTTTTTAACTAATTTTGCCATTTTTTACTTGCTAAATACTTAAAATAAAGTTAAACTAATATTTTTTTTAAAGGAGAGAAAATGTTAAAACAAGATACTTTATGTATTCACGCAGGTTATGAGCCAAAAAATGGCGAAAGTAGGCAAGTGCCAATCATTCAATCAACTACTTACAAATACGATTCTTGTGAATTTATGGGAAAATTATTTGACTTAGAAGAAAGTGGATATTTTTACTCAAGAGTAGCAAATCCTACAAATGATTATGTAGCTAGTAAAATTGCTAAATTAGAAGGAGCAATTGCTGGGGTGCTAACTTCTAGCGGACAAGCAGCTATATTTTTTGCAATTACAAATATTTGTAAAGCAGGAGATCATTTAGTTTGCGTAAATGAGATTTATGGTGGAAGTATAAATCTAATAGGCGTAACGCTTAAAAAATTTGGAATTGATTGCACCTTTATTAGTGCAAATAGCACAGATGATGAAATAAGAGCAGCTATTAAAGAAAACACAAAATTAATTTACGCTGAAAGCGTATCAAATCCTGCTTTAGTAGTGCTTGATATTAAAAGATTTGCAAATATTGCTCACGAAAATGAAATTCCGTTAGTAATTGATAATACTTTTGCAACTCCTATTAATTGCCAGCCTATAAAACACGGAGCTGATATTGTTATTCATTCAGCCACTAAATATCTTGATGGGCATTCAAGTGTGATTGCTGGGGTTGTGCTTGATAGTGGTAATTTTGATTGGAGTAAGTATCCTAAAAAATTTGCAGATTTTAATACCCCTGATGAGTCATATCACGGATTAATCTATACGCAAAAATTTGGCAAATTAGCGTATATTGTAAAAATGATTGTTCAATTAATGAGAGATATAGGTGCTTGCTTACCTGCAACTAGTGCATATATGCTATCAACTCATATTGAAAGCCTACCTTTAAGAATGGCAAAACACTGCGAAAATGCGAAAAAAATTGCAGAATTTTTAGAAAATAATGAATATATTGAAAGCGTAAATTGCCCTATGCTAAAAAGCAGTCCTTATTATAATCTAGCTTTAGAATATATGCCTAATGGGGTTTGTGGGGTTATTAGCTTTACATTAAAAGCAAATAAAGCTAAGGCAGTTAAGTTTTTAGATAGCTTAAAATTAATAATGATAGCAACTCATGTAGCCGATGCAAGAAGTTGTATTTTACACCCTGCAAGTCATACTCATAGACAATTAAATGAAGCTGAATTAATAAAAGCTGGAGTTAGCGAAGGTCTTGTAAGGCTTTCTGTTGGTATTGAAAATGCTGATGATTTAATAGCTGATATTAAACAAGCATTAGAAGTTACTTTTAAGTAATTCGTATTTGAAATTCTTATAAAATTATAAGAATTTCAATCTATATTATTTATCTTTTAAGTCCATTTACGATTGATAGCATTTCATCACTTGTAGTGATTGCTTTAGAGTTTGCTTCATAAGCTCTTTGACCTGTGATTAAATCAGTCATTTCTTCTACTAATTGCACGTTACTCATCTCTACGAAGTTTTGCTTAATTTGACCAAAACCATTAGTCCCGCCAGTGCCAACAACAACTGCTCCACTAGCACTAGTTTCAAGGAAATTGTTATCCCCTAATGCGTGTAAGCCACTAGGATTTATGAAGTTTGCTAATTCAATTTGACCTAGTTGCACTGCTTCAGGATTACCCGCTTGAATTACACTTACAACCCCATCAGTTCCTATCCCAATAGCAACTGCATCTTCAGGGATTGTAATTTCAGGGATTAATCTATATCCATCACTATTTACGATAGTTCCTTCACTATCTAGCTTAAAAGCACCATTTCTTGTATATGCCGTAGTGCCATCAGGTAGCTGAACTTGGAAAAAACCATTACCTGCTATTACCATATCTAATTGATTGCCTGTTTCTTTAAAATAACCTTGTGTAAATTGTTTTGTAATTGCTGTTGGGCGAACTCCAAGACCTACTTCAATACCTGTTGGACTTTGCGTTGTTGTGCTTGTGCTAGTGCCTGCGTATTCCATTACTTGATACATTAAATCAGCAAATTCTGCTCTATTTTTTTTGTATCCCATAGTATTTACATTGGCAATATTATGAGATGTTGTATCAATTTGTGTTTGCTGTGCTATCATTCCTGTTGCTGCTGTATATAAAGACCTAAGCATTTTTACTCCTATTTAACATTTGCTAATTTATTTATTGCGTCGCTATTTAGCTCATCCATATGGCTAGTCATTACTTTTTGATACATTTCAACTAAACGATGAGTTTCTATAAGACCTACCATTTCATTAACGGCATTTACATTACTCATTTCTAAAAACCCACTCGCAAGTGCATTTGAACCCTCAAAATCTTGCATTTTAGTTAAATCATCTAGTTTATAAAGATTATCTCCTATCTTTTCTAAATCCCTTGTATCATCCATCCTAGCTACAAAAATCCTATTTGCTACTTCACCATCTAAATAGACATTTCCATCTGAATCAATAGTTAATCTTTGATTATCTCCTACTTGAATGCCATCATTTGCAGGGTCTTCAAAATAATTTGAGCTTAATAATCTATCTCCATTTTTTGTAACTATAAAGCCATCTTCATCTAGGCTAAATGCTCCATTTTTGCTAAATTTCACACTACCATCTGATGAGCGAACCATAAAAAAACAATCACTTCTTTTGATTGCAATATCTAAAGGATTGTTGGTCGGACGGATTGCACCTACGCTAAAATCTGTGTATTCTATATCAATATTAGGAACTCTATTTATGGTTTGATTTATATATTTTGCAGCTTGTTTTGTATGATTATCAATTGGCATATTTTGCATTTCTTCATCATAAAGCCTTTTAAAATCAGCAATTACTACATTATCTCTTTTATAACCTGCAGTATTTACATTAGCTAAATTATTAGAGATAACATTTAAGCGATTTAGTTGAGTAACCATTGCTCCTGTAGCTTGATAAAATCCGTTTTGCATAACTTTCCTTAAATATTTTATATTTTGATAAAAGCAAAACTTATTCCAAAATAAGATAAACTTCTAAAAATTTTTAGAGTTTATCTTAAAATCAAATTCTTTATTTTTTATTTTTTATAATTTTGTCAAAAAATACAGAATTTAAAAAAGCAATTAAACATATGAAAATAATGTAATATCCACTACCAATATCAAATTTTCCGTGTGATTGAACTACGATAATTGGAGTTAAAAATCCTGCTATTGCATAAGCTAAATTATAAGAAAATCCTATGCCTGTATATCTAATACTAGCCTTATAAAGCCTACACATAAATAATGATGTAAAATTAACAATACCACCAAAAAACGCCGAAGCAAAATAAAATATACAAGTTAAAGCAAAATCCTTTAAAACATATAAAGAATAAAAATACATAGTGCTAGTAAAAACTAATAAAATAGCAAAAATTTTGCAAATTAAACTAGCTTTAAATCTATCAGCCAATGCCCCGCAAACAACAAGTCCAATCATCATACTAACACTAGCAATAATTTGTAAACTAGTATTTAAAGCAGGATTAATATTTAAAATACCTTTCATAAAATTAGGCATCATTATTAAAAATACTAAAACACAAGCAGTAAGAACAATAGTTAAAAACATTGATAAAATTATTTCCATTTTATAATCTTTAATGACTGATTTTATAGGAAAATCGCTTAATTGCTTTTCAGCTTGAAGTTGCTTAAAAATAGGAGTTTCTTGCAAAAATCTTCTAAGATAAATGCTAATTAGACCAAAAATACCACCGATTAAGAAAGGAATTCTATACGCATAATCTTTTATTTCATCTTCTGTAAAATTTAGTTGAAGCAATAACGCACTTAAAGCTCCTAAAGTAATACCACCACAAACCCCGCTAGTTAAAACTCCTAAAAATAATGCCTTTTTATTATCAGGACTATGCTCATATATAAAAGCCCAAGCACCAGGTAACTCTCCACCAATCGCAACGCCTTGAACTAATCTAATAGCTAATAAAATAGCAATAGCAAAATAGCCAATTTGCTCATAAGTAGGCATAATCGCAAAAATAAATGTAGGAATTACCATTAAAATAATGCTTAATAAAAACATATTTTTCCTACCAAACTTATCTCCAAAATGTGCCATTATAACTCCACCTAATGGACGAGCTAAATACCCTGCAGCAAAAGCTCCATAAGTATTTAATAATTTTATACTCTCATCAAGCTCTTTTGGAAAAAAATGATGTGTAAAATACGGAGTAAATAATGCAAATATAATAAAATCATAAAATTCTAATGTCCCACCTAATGCACTTAATGCTAAGGTTTTTGTATCTTTTTTTGTAATAGTTTTCATCAAATTCCTTTAAATTTCTTTGTTTTTTTTATTTCTAATTTTGATTTTGTTAATGATTATTAATTTGAGTAAGAGTATATAGGTAAGGCTTTGCCTTACCAATAGATATAAGTTTTTGTAGATTTAATATCTGCGTAGTTTAAAATTGTGCCATCTTCTAAAGTGATTTTTTCATCATCAGCACCAAGTAATTTTGAGATAATTTCTTCTTTTTCTTTAGTTTTAATTTTTAGTATCTCACCTATACTAAGTTTAAAATGCTCTATTTTAGTAAGCTTTCTTTCAAGTCCAGGAGAGCTTACTTCTAAAAAGTATTTTTCATCTGTAGGTGGATTTAAATCAAGTATAGGAGAAATCAATCTACTAAATTGCTCGCAATCATCAAGGCTAACTGATTTACTTTCTCCATCTTTTAAGATGAAAATTCTATAAATAAAGTTATTGCCTTCTTTTGCTAATTCAGTATCATAAATCACTAAATTAAGCTGTTTAGCTAAATTCTCTAGCTCCATTTATTTCTTTTCCTTATTAATTTGCTTAAATAATTCTTCTATTCTATTAATTTTATCTAAACTATCGTCAAACCTAAAATGAAAATTTGGACATCTATACATACCAAGCGCTCCTAAACAATGAGCTTGCAATACTTTACTAACTCTTTTTAGCTTAGAAAGAACTAAATTTTGTTCATCTTTTGTAAGCGACATTTTATCTAAATATATAAAAGCGTCATAACGACCCTTTTTGCAATCTACATCATTTACCAATAGACCGCTTAATAAAGGATCATCTAAGTTTGCTAAAGCTTCTCCTACTAATTCCTTTAGCAAACTTTGTGTTCTTAGGCGTTTTATTTGTGCTTTATCATTCATTATAAACTAGCCTTACTTTGAACTTCTTTATAACTTTCTATAAAATCGCCTTCTCTCATATCGTTAAATCCAACGATACCAACACCACATTCATAACCTTTGCTAACTTCTCTAGCGTCGTCTTTAAAGCGTTTAAGTGAACTAATCTCTCCTTCAAACACTACAACACCTTCACGAATAACACGGATTTTAGCCCCTCTTACTATACTTCCATCAGTTACCATACATCCTGCTATTTGTCCTACTTTTGGCACATTGATTACTTGTCTAATTTCAGCTTGTCCGAGTTGCTCTTCGCTAATAATAGGACTCATTAAACCACCTAAAATAGCCTTAATTTCATCAATTAGATTGTAAATTACATTATATGTTTTAATCTCAACCTTAGCTTCTTTTGCTTTTTCCTTAATATCCCCTGTTGGACGAACATTAAAGCCAACTATAACACCACCGCTAGCTTGTGCTAAAGCAATATCTCCTTGAGATATTCCACCAACACCACCTAAAACAATATCAACTTTTACCTCATCATTTGAAAGCTTTTCAAGACTTCCTCTAATAGCTTCTAATGTTCCACCTACATCGGCTTTTAAAATAACAGGTAATGATTTTAAATTCCCTTCTTTAATTTTTGCACTTAATTCATCAAGGCTTACTTTTGTTGATTTGCTTAATTCTTTTTGTCTTAAATATTCGTGGCGTTTTTGTGCATAATCTCTTGCTTCTTTATCAGTCGCAACACTAATTAATGTTTCACCTGCATCAGGAATTTCATTAAGACCCATAATTACACCACACTCGCCTGGTAAAATCTCTTTTAATGCATTACCTTTGCTATCTGTAATGCTTTTTACCCTACCATAAGCAATGCCTGCTACAACGGTATCTCCTACTCTTAGCGTTCCATTTTCCATAATCACAGTAGTTACTACACCACGACCTTTTTGTAAAGAACTTTCAACTATATTTGCTTTTGCAGCTGTATTTTTATTTGCTTTAAGCTCTAAAATTTCAGCTTGTAATAAGATAATTTCAAGTAAATCTTCAATTCCAGTTCCCTTTAAAGCACTAATATGAACGAATTCATGACTTCCACCCCACTCAGTTGGCATAATATCAAGCTCTGCTAATTGGGTTTTAACTCTATCAGGATTTGCTGCTTCTTTATCTATTTTATTAACAGCGATAATGATTGGAACACCAGCTGCTTTTGCATGCGAAATTGCTTCTTTTGTTTGTGGTTTTACACCATCATCAGCTGCAACAACAATAATTACTATATCAGTAACACTAGCACCCCTAGCTCTCATAGCTGAAAATGCTTCGTGACCTGGAGTATCAATAAAGGTTATATTTTTACCATTTTTATTAACCATATAAGCACCAACGTGCTGAGTAATTCCACCTGCTTCGCCACTTGCTACACGACTATTTCTAATATAATCAAGCAAACTTGTCTTACCATGATCAACATGACCCATAATTGTTACAACAGGAACTTTAATATCTTTTAATTCTTCTTGATTTTCTTCATAATCAGCAACATAATCAAATTGTGCAGTCTCATCAAAAAAGCTTATTTCAATTCCAAACTCAAGTCCTAAAATCTCAATAGTTTCTTCATCTAAGAAATCATTTTTAGTAGTCATCATTCCTTGCATAAATAATTTTGAAATTAATTCACTATCTTTTTTACCTAACTTCTCTGCTAATTCATAAAGTCTTATTTCCTTAGGAATTTTAATACTTGTAATTTCTTCGCTACTTTGTTCTTTTTTATATGCTTTTGATTTTTTACGGCGAGACCTTGCTATTGAAGTATTTGTAAATTGATTGATTTGGTTATTAAATGCACTTCTTAATGAAGTTTGTGCCTTTGCAGGCTTTTCAATATCTTCTTTTCTTTCATTAAATGAAAAATCAGGCATAACCACAACATCATCTTCATCATCATTAATCTCTGCAAAATTAGTATCAAAATCCATCTTAGATGAACTTTCTTTTCTTGCTGCTGGAACTATTTTTTTAGCTTTTTTCTTTTTTAAGCTTTCATCTGTGCTAAATATTGAAGCAAACGATACGGGCTCTTTTGATTGAGCTTTAGGCTTAACCTCTTCTTTAACTTCTTCTTTTACTGCATTTTTCTTCTTAATGATTACTAAGCCACGGCGTTTTTCAAGCCCACTTCTTGCAAGACTTACAGGTTCTTCTTGCACTAATTCTTCTTTTGCTATTTCTTTGCTTTTCATTTCTTCTTTAACTTCTACCTTAGTGATTTTTTCTTCTACTATTTTTTCTTCTTTAGTTTCTTGTTTATCTTCTTTGGTTTCTTCTTTAAGAATTTCTTTTTGTTTGCTTTCAGTTTTTTTTGTTTTTTCAATCTTTTCAGTCTTTGTACTTTTTTCAGCTTTTTCAGTTTTACTTTTTGTTGTTTTAGAAGTAGTTGATTTTGTACTAGATTTTTTGGCACTTTTACTTGATTTTGCAACTTCATCTTTTAAAATTTGTTGAATTGTTCCATTTTTTAAATACTCATATATTGCTGCTGCTACATCTTCACTTACAGCTTTTTGAGGTGATTTATAATCAAATCCTAATTCATTAATTTTTTCTAAAGTTTCTTTATTTTGATAACCTAATTCCGCTGCTATTTCACTAATTTTTATATTCGCCATTTAAAAACCTTTCTTTTAATTTACTAGCAAGTTCTTTTTTATCTATATTAATTTTTATAACTTTTTGCAAAGACTTTAAAAAATCACTATCATCTTTTTTAAGGCATTCATCACATAAATACATACTTCTACCGCTATTAAATTGAAATAAAACTTCATTTAAAGACACTTGAAAACGCTTTAAATCAGTTTGATTTTTTCTAATCTTGCAAATAATACACATTCTAATAGGTTTTGCTTTTCTCATAATCTTTTAATTTTAATTGTTTTTGCTTAACAGAAGTCTTAAAAGCTTTATTTTCAAACATTTTAATTTTCTATTCTAAATTCTTTAAAAGATTTAGAATAGAAAGAATAAAAATTAAGATTTAGATTTTTCCATACGGCGTCTTAGAGTTGGGTCTAAATAACGCTTTCTAATACGAATATTAATTGGAGTTACTTCTACTAATTCATCTTCTTCAATCCACTCCATAGCACGCTCTAAAGTAGGTTTTCTAGGTGGAACTAATTTAATAGCATCATCACTACCACTAGCACGAACATTGGTTAGGTTTTTACCTTTTATAGGATTTACATCAAGGTCATTCGGACGACTATGCTCGCCTATAATCATACCAACATAAGTTTTTGCTTGAGGGTCTATAAATAAAACACCCCTATCTTGAAGATTCCATAATGAATAAGCTAATGCAACACCATTTTCCATACTCACTAATGCTCCATTTTGGCGTTTTTCAACACTACCAACAAAAGGTCTAAATTCCATAAAACTATGATTCATTATACCTTCACCTTTTGTATCTGTTAAAAACTGACTTCTAAATCCAATTAGCCCACGAGCAGGAATTTCAAACTCAAGTCTAGTTTGTCCATCTCCTGTTGGAACCATACTTTTCATCTCAGCTCTTCTTCTTCCAAGCTTTTCAATAACCGTTCCACTAAACTCATCAGGAACATCAATAACTAGATTTTCAAAAGGCTCTGTTTTAACTCCATTTTCAATTTTTACGATAACTTCAGGGCGTCCAAGACAAAACTCAAAACCTTCTCTTCTCATATTTTCAGCTAAAATCGTAATTTGTAATTCACCACGACCACTTACTTTAAACTTACCTTCGCCAATATTTTCATATTTCATAGCGATATTTGTCTTCATTTCGCTTTCTAATCTTTCAGCGATTTTATTACTTGTAACATGCTTTCCTTCAGTTCCTGCTAAAGGTCCATCATTTACGCTAAATACAACGCTTAAAGTAGGTTCTTCTATATGCAGTGGGTCAAGTGGCATAGGATTGCTAGGATCAACTACGCTATCTCCAACATCTAAAGCATCAAAACCTGCAATTGCTACGATATCTCCTGTGCTAGCACTATCAATATCCATTTTTTCTAAACCTAAAAATCCAATTAGTTTTGAAATTCTTCCTGTGTGTTTTGTCCCATCAGCCTTAGCTAACATTACATTTTGATTTTTTGAAATTGTTCCATTGAAAATTCTAGCAATTCCAATTTTACCAACGAAGTTATCATAACCTAATGTAAATACTTGTAATTGTAAAGGATTTTCATTACTACCACTTGGTGCTGGAACATGCTCAATTATCTTGTCAAATAAAGGTTGCATATCCTTACTATCATCATCTAATTCATTTTTTGCAATACCTTCTTTTCCAATTGCATAAATTACAGGGAAATCTAATTGCTCATCAGTTGCATCAAGTGCAGCAAAAAGGTCAAATACTTCATTAATTACCCTATCAGGTTCAGCTGCAGCTTTGTCTATTTTATTTACCACAACTATTGGTCTAAGACCTAATGCTAATGCTTTTTTAACAACGAATTTAGTTTGTGGCATAACACCTTCTTGAGCATCAACAATTAATAAAACCCCATCAATCATCTTTAAAACACGCTCAACTTCTCCACCAAAATCTGCGTGGCCTGGAGTATCAATTATGTTAATTTTTGTGCCTTTATAATTAATTGCTGTGTTTTTTGAAAGAATTGTAATTCCACGCTCTTTTTCAATATCATTACTATCCATAACGCGTTCATCAACTTGGTCTCTTTCGCTAAATGTTCCTGATTGTTTTAATAACTGATCAACCATTGTAGTCTTACCATGATCAACGTGTGCGATTACTGCTATATTTCTAATACTCAATGTTTTCTCCTTGATTTTAAAGTAAAAGTTTAATTAATTTAGGTTAATTTTTAAATATGAAATCACAAAAACTTGGAACGAATTTTGCTAAATCCCATTAAGTTTTAAACAAGGATTATTATGAAAGATTTATTAATTTTACAAGATGTAAAAAATCTAAATTCTAAAAAAGGTAAAGGCTCTAAAAAGTCTGGCGGAGAAGGTTTTGCTGATTTATTATTTAATCAAACCGATGTAAAAGATACTAAAAATTTATTGGTAATGCAAAATGTATTTAAAGCAAAAAATGAAATAAAAAATAAAGATGTAAAACAATTTAGTAATATAAATCTAGCTTCAACTTTATTAAATGAAAAAACAAGCAAACAAGAGCCAAATTTATTAGCAAGTCTTTTACAAAATCCAAAAACTCTACAAGATAAAGTATCAAAAATAGTGCAAAATGCAAAAGAAATGAATGAATTTTTACCTAAAAGATTGCAAATAAGTGATGCTGAAATTATGCAAGATATTAAGACTTCTATGGAAGATGTTGAATATGGAAAAGAACTTTTAGATGATTTGAATTTCGTTCAGATTTTAGATTTTTTAGACATATTAAAGCAAGATAAAAAAAATGTAAAATTAAATGATTTTTTTAACTTAAAAAATATTGTTAATAATAAAGCTAGTTTAGAAAGTTTTGCAAATACAAATAGCGTTCATTCATTAGTAGAACTTGCAAAAGAGCATAAATTAGGGCTTAGCAATATAACTTATGAAAAAATTAAAAATAATGAATATAACGAGCAAATTTTTGCTAAACCATATCCTAAATTATATGAGCAAAATTTCTTCTCACACGCATTAAACAAAAATACAAAAATTGAAGAGAATTTAAAAAATACTGAAATTAAAAAACCAAATTTAGAAAGTTTATTATCAGTAAAAAGTGAAAAAATTGTATCTAATAATACAAACGAACCTATTATAAACGCTGAAAAAACTCTAAAAACTGGAGCTTTAAATGAGTTATTAAGCAAAATTGCAAATGATGATAAAAAACAAACTAAAGATATAAAAGAAGAAGCATTTAAAATCGTTTCAAAAGATATAGAAACACAAAGTCCTAAAATCACTCCGAACACAATTAAAAATGATATAAAAGATATACAAATTCAAGCAAATAAAACTCAAATTCAAACCCAAGAAACAAAAGAAAATGAAAATAAAATTCTACCTGAATTAAATATAGTAGAAGAAAATTTGCAAGATAATTTAGATGAAAACTCAAGCCAAACTCAAGATAATAAAGAAAAGCTAAATCTACCACAAAATCTTAAAGTTGATTTTTTAAATCCTAATAAAGAACTTAGTAAAGAACAAACTAAATTAGTAATTGATAATTTTACAAGAGATTTTAAGGAAGAAATAGAAAAATTCAAAGCTCCAAGCCATAAAGTTAGCATTAATTTAAATCCTAAAGAATTAGGAGAAGTTAATGTTACTATGATTGCAAGGGGTAATAACTTACATATAAATCTTAATTCAAACAATGCAAATACTTTAAATCTTTTCATAGCAAATCAGCAAGAATTTAAAAATAGCCTTGTAAATATGGGCTTTACGGGTCTTGCTATGAATTTTGGAGATAAAAAAGAAGGTTCAAATCATCAAGAGCAGCAAAAAGCTCGTAAAAAATATGAAGAAATTGAAGAATTAGAAAGCACAAGTGATATGCCAAGTGGAATTAATGCTGTGCTTTATAGATATTTTTAAAGGGGTAAAAAATGTTGGTTTCAATTTTATTAATAAGTTCAATGATAATTTTAGCAGTAAGCTTTGCTGCTAAAATATATTTTAAAGATAGTTAAAATAATTAAAGCCTTTATTATTTAGGCTTTAATTCAAATCTTAAAATTATTTGCAAATAAACATATCTATTTTTTGATTGTTAGTATTATCTATAAACACTGAAGTTCCGTTGTTAAATCCGTGAGTTTTGATATTGATTTTTATACCTTGACAATCTAAATCCTTGCCTGAATTATAAATATTTAAAATCTCTTGCTTTAAAGCTCCACTTGAATTATCTAGGCTAGTATATATAAAACCAACTATAAAAGCAACAACTATTAATGAAATAACAGCCACATAAAGCTTAGAATTAAAATGATTTTTATAATAAATACAAACACCAATTAATGCAAAAAACAATATTAAAAATATTGCAAATCTAATCATTTTAAGCCCCTTAATTTATAGGTCAAATCACCTGCATTAAATCCAACCACTACGCCTTTATCTAAAGTAATTTCTCCTAAATTACTAAATAATTTTAAAGAATTATCAACTCTTTTTGCATCTGTAATAAAACAAGCATTAGGAAAATGCTTAGCTAAATCAATTTTAATTTCATCTTCATTAGCACTATAAACAGGCAAAATAAATAGCTTTGAAAAACCTTCAAAACAAGTTTTAAAACCTTCTAAATTATCAAACAATCTTGTGTATTTATGCGGTTGCCAAATCGCTATAGTATCATCTAAATTTAGTGCTTTTGCATAAGAAAATATGCCTTTTTTAGTCTCTCTTACTTCGGTTGGATGATGAGCGTAATCATCAATTATTACAAAATCCTTACTAGCATATAAAACATCAAAACGCTTTTTAATACCACAAAAATCTTTTAAATTTTGCTTAATCTCACTTAGGCTTAGCCCAACACACCTAGCAGCAAGTATTGCTAAAGCAGTATCAATAGCTATACATTCGCTATGACCTTGCACGCTAAAACGACCAAAATCTCTTAAATCAAAAGATATAAAAGGCAAATAATCCTTAACTTCAAATTCTAAGTTTTTAATATCTTCGCTAGGCACTAACCTTTCACAATCTAAATCAATTGTAGCTAAAAACTCATCTTCAGCATTAATTACTCTAATTTTGCTTTGTTTTAAAAAGTCTGTATAAGCTTTATAAAAAGCGTTTAAATCGTGGTTATAATGCTCTAAATGTTCAGGTTCAGCATTAGTTACTATACTTAAAGCAGGATTTAAATTCAAAAACGAACTATCACTCTCATCAGCTTCAAAAACTAATTTTTCACTAGTTTTATACACCATATTTTTACCAGCTCTTTTATCCACTGCACCGATTATAAAAGAGCTTTGCAAAATATTTGCTAGGATACTACTTGTAGTGCTTTTGCCGTGTGCACCTGCAACTGCAAAAAGCATTTTGTTTTCTAAAATAAGTGGCAAGGCTTCTTTTCTTGATAGAACTTTTATGCCTAGTTCTTTTGCTTTTTTTATTTCAGGATTGTTTTCACGAATTACTGCTGAATGCACTACTAAATCAATATCGTTGCTTAAATTTGATGCACTATGACCTATAAAAACCGCAATTCCTTCTGCTCTTAATTCTTTTACTAATTCACTCTCATAAACATCGCTTCCTAAAACACTAATTCCACGCTCATTTAAAAATCTAGCCAACGCACTAAGACCAATGCCACCAATACCAATAAAAAATATTTTTTTCATAAAAATCCTTTAAGAAAATGCTAGAGCAATCAAAATTAACCCTGCTCCTAATAATTGTAAAATTGTAAATACTTCTCCATAAAAACTTCCTAAAATTCCAGCCGAAATTGGCTCAAGTAGTAAAATCAATGCGACTTTACTTGGATGAAGGTGCTTTTGAGCGTAATTTTGAGCAAAAAAACAAAATATTGTAAATATCAATGCTGATACTAAAATAAGTATAAAAACCTTAGAATTTAAAATAGGAGTTAAACTTAAATCAGCAAAAATTAAAGCCGATAATAAATACATTATCGTGCTGCCTACAAATTGAAAAAATATAAAAGTATTTAAATCATTTGATTTTAAAAATTTATCATTTAAAGCCACTAAAAGTGCAAAAAACACAGCACAAATTATCGCTAAATATTCGCCTTTTCCAAAATTATCAAAATTCGCATCACTAAATAAAAACATACCAAAACAAGCAAGTAAAGCTAGGAAAAATATCTTAAAACTAAGCTTTGCTTTGCTTATAAAAAAGCATAAAAATGGAGCAATAATTCCTTCTAAACCAGTTAGAAAAGCCACATTAGAGCTTTGAGTAAAGCTTAGTGCTTGGGTTTGAAAAATAAAGGCAAACGCCATACAAAAACCAGTGATTAATCCATATAAATAAGTATTTTTATAATGTTTTAAAATATCATTTTTAACCAAGAAAAAAAACACAATAGAAGCTAATAAAAATCTATAAAATAATAATTCATAGCTATTTATATAGTTTAATACCCACTTAGTAGGTAAAAACGATGCTCCCCAGATAACTACAGCAAATATTAATAAAAAAAATGATTTTTCTTGATGGTTCATAAATTAAACTTATTAAGATTTAAAATATCTTTTGAAAAATCAAAATAATATAAATAATCAAGTTTTACTTCATAACCTGCTAGATATTTTAATGCCAAAATACTTGCAAAAGTAGCACTAAACATAACAAATGGAGTTGCTTGAGGTTTTATCCTTTTTATTTCATTTTTGAATGCTATTTTTTTATTTTTTACAATACTAGCACTTATGAAAAACTCTTCAACACTAGCAAAAATCCAAGGAATATTATTAGCTTTAGCGTAATTATCAATTTCAGCTCTAACTGATAAATTATCAGTCGCATCCATAATCAAATCAGCACTAGGTTTAGTAGCAAAAAATTCTGCCGCACTCATTTTATAGGTTTTTATATCACAAAATGAACGCTCTTTTAATTTATTAAAACAATCAACCTTAGCTTTACCTTCATCGTTAAAATTAAACATAATTTGCCTTTGAATATTGCTAAAGCTAACTATATCAAAATCAACTACACTAATACTCTTTATACTACTACTAGCAAGTGCGTATGCTATACTTGAGCCAAGACCGCCTGCACCTATTATTATGATTTCTTTGTTTTCTAAATTCTTTTGCTTATCTTTTAATAATAAAGTTTGTCTTTCATAAAAGTCGCTTGTTGATTTCATTTCTTACTTCCTTAAATTGCCAAAATTTAGCAGCTTCACTAGGTTTGCTAATTTCAGAAATTAATACTTCTTCAGCGTCGCTTAATTCTTGAACTATATCTCCATAAGCATTGCATAAAAAACTATTACCATAAAAATTCCACTCTAATTCATCTACTTCGCTAACACCAATACGATTTACTCTTAAAATATTAGTATTATTTAAAAATGCTCTCATTTTAATAAGTTCGCACCATCTAGAATTTGAATTATAAGTATTTGCCGTAGGAATTATCAATAAATCTAATTCATTTGCCTTTTTAAAAAACTCATCAAAATGTATTTCATAGCCAAATAAAACACCTATTTTAAAATTATCACATTTAAAAGTATGCAATTTAATAGCTTTTGTTGAATTTATAAAAAAATCCTTTTCATTCCAATGTGAATACGGCATAAAAACTTGCTGATTTATATATTTGATTTTACCTTTATTTGCTACTAAGCAAGTTTTATTAAAACCTTTATTAGTGCTAAGAATTATAGGAGCAACTATACATAAATTATATTTAGCACTATATTCTTTTAAGGCTTCTAGTTTTACTTTGCTTTGCTCTTTTACTAAATCAACTGGCATTTGCTTTAATTCAGTAAAAAAATTATTTAAAACATACTCGCCTAACGCTACTAATCTAACATCTTTTTGCTCGCAAATTCTTAAATAATAATCAAGCCTTGCATTACTTAAAGCTTGAGTGCTTAGTTGAAGTGCTGCTATTTTCAAAATGGCAATCTTTCTGTATCAATACTTAAAGAATTATTTTGTTTAGTTTGTTCAAATTCTTCAATATCTTTACTAGCCTTATCTAACAATTCTCTAGCTTCATTTATTAGTTTCATACCATCTTTATACGCATCTACTAAATCAAACAAAGGCGTTTGCTCATCTTCAATTATTTTTAATTTTTCATCTAAAATTTCACAGATTTGTTCGTAAGTTTTTTTCATTGATTTACCTTATAATTTGGTGCTTCTGCAGTGATTGTTACATCATGAACATGGCTTTCTTTAAGCCCTGCACTAGTAATTTCTACAAACTCGGCTTTTTCTTGAAAATCTTTTATATTTATAGCTCCGTTATAACCCATTGAGCTTCTAAGACCACCAAGTAATTGAAACACTACATTTTTAATACTTCCAGTATGTGGAACTCTTCCTTCAATTCCTTCTGGCACGAGCTTTTCTTTTGCTGTTCCTTCTTGAAAATATCTATCAGAACTACCCTTTGCCATAGCCCCTAAGCTACCCATACCGCGATACGATTTATATTGTCTTCCTTGATATGTGATAAATTCTCCTGGACTTTCATCAGTCCCTGCTAAAAGCGAGCCTATCATTACACTACTTGCACCTGCTGCAAGAGCCTTTGCGATATCTCCTGAATACTTTATCCCACCATCAGCAATTATAGGCACATTAAACTCTTTAGCAGCTTCAGCACAATCACTAATAGCAGTAATTTGCGGCACTCCAACTCCACTTACTATACGAGTAGTGCAAATACTACCTGGTCCAATACCAACCTTTATAGCATCAGCTCCTGCTAATGCTAAATCCCTAACTGCCTTAGGATTAGCGATATTGCCTACTATTACATCTATATTTAATTCTTTTTTGATTTCTTTTAAAGTATCAATTATGCCTTTACTATGTCCGTGAGCACTATCCATAACCAAGACATCAGCACCTGCATTTACTAAAGCTCTAGCCCTATCAAGTTGCCCTACTCCAATAGCAGCACCTACTACTAATCTTCCTAAGTTATCCTTATTTGCATTTGGATATTCTTTACGCTTTTTTAAATCCTTTATAGTAATAAGACCACAAAGAGTATTGCTCTCATCTACTAAAGGTAATTTTTCTATTTTATTTTTACTAAAAATTACTTCAGCTTCATCTAAGGTGCAGCCTTTTTTAGCAGTAATTAAAGGCATTTTTGTCATTACTTCATCAACTATTTTTGAAAAATCAGTCTCAAATCTCAAATCACGATTAGTTAAAATTCCTAATAATTTTTTATCATTATCTACAACAGGAACACCTGAAATACTATATTCATTCATAATAGCTAAAGCATCACTTACCTTTGCTTTAGTATTAACATAAACAGGGTCATATATAATACCACTTTCACTTTTTTTAACCCTGATTATTTCTCTTACTTGGCTTTCAATATCCATATTTTTATGAATTATTCCAATTCCACCAAGCCTTGCCATCATTATTGCAGCCCTATGCTCTGTAACCGTATCCATAGCAGCCGAAATTAAAGGCATATTTAAATTAATATTTTTAGTAAGCTTTGTGCTAATATCAACTTCTTTTGGTAAAACTTCTGAATATTGCGGAACCAATAATACATCTTCAAATGTTAGAGCTTTTTTAATAATATTCACTGGATTTTCCTTTCGTAGTTTATTTTATTATAAGGGCTATTGATTAATTAAAGCCCATTTTAATTTCTTTAGAAAAATCGCTATTTAGTTCTTTTTGAATACTTTCTTTAAAATCATCTAATCTAAAAATTCCATCGCCTTGAGCAACTTTTATAGCAGTATTTTTAACAACCATTTTAATCTGTGCTCCACTTAATTCATAACTTTTTAAATCTTCTACTTTAAATCCTGATTCAAATTCTGCATTTTTTGGTAAGTGTAATTTCCAAATCTTCTCACGCTCTATTTCTGTTGGATTTGAGAATTTGATTTTATACTCAAATCTCCTTGAAAACGCTGGGTCTAAACTATCTAAAAAGTTAGTTGTAGCTATTACAATGCCATCAAATTTTTCTAGTTGTTCTAAGAAAATATTTTGCATTTGATTATGCATTAATTCACTTCCGTGACTTGCTACACTTCTAGTGCTTAAGAATTGATCGGCCTCGTTTAATAATAAAATAGGCGGAGTTTTAACACTTTTGCTAATTATTTTATAATTATCAAAAATAGCACGAACATTTTTCTCACTCTCTCCTACATACTTATCTAATACTTTAGAACAATCTAGTGTGATAATTTCTCTTTTTAAAGTTTTTGCTAAATAACTAGCACTCATAGTCTTACCAGTGCCTGGAGGTCCATAAAAAATTATATTAGCTCTTAAAACATCATCTTTTACTATGCCCCAATCTTTCAATCTTTTTGCCACACTTTTGGTTGAGCGTTTTTTAAGACTTGTTGCTAAATCGCTAATATCTTTACTAACTATTAAATCTATTTCATTTATTTCTAAATATTCAAAGAAATTTAATTCTTCTACAATAGCTTTAATATTTTCACCTTTATTTGGGAAAAAGTATTTTAAAGCATTATCACTTATAATAAATCTATTATCATTACCAACATATTCAATTAATTCATTGCTAAGCAACTTAGAATCATCACTTAATAATTCATAATTTCTAATCTTTTCTAATTGATACGGATTGATTATGCTTAATAATTCTTCATAATGAAGTGGTTTTTTAGAGCCTGTTAATTCTTCTTTTAATAAAGCCATTAATATAAGAGTTTCTTCGGCACTCAAATCATAATCTTTCATAATTTCATTAAAAGGATTATGAAATTTTGGGCTATTTTTAAGCCTTGTATTAATCAAATCAAGTCTTAAATCCGATGTTAAAAACTCTAATTTAATCCTAGCATCAATCATATCAAAGCAATCATTTAAATAAACGCTTAAATCAGTATAAGGCTTATGTTTATATTCTTCTAATTCATTATCACTAATTAATCTTGCTCCATCAAATTCATTAGCAAGGTTAAAAAATACATGAGCATATCTTGTAAGTGCTATTGACTGAAATAAAATAAGCCCTGCATTATCTTTATAATTAAACTGCTTTCCGCTTGCTTCTTGAATAAATTTTTTCTCATATAGCTCAACGAAATTTGGTAAATACGAAACCATTTGAGCGGTAGTATTAGCATTAAACGCATCTTCTACAATGCTATGAAACTTTATCCCAAAACGAGATTTTATAGTTTTGTTTAGCATTGTTCTTAATATAATGCACGCTTCTTTAGATAGACCTTGATTTAATAACTTTAAATATAAAAAACTCTCTTCGTAATTATTACTTAAAAACTCTTTAATTTTTTCCAATTTCTAACTCTTTTTTTAATTCTTTTTTCAATACTTTTCCAGCAGCATTTTTTGGTAATTCGCATTTAAACACAATTGTTTTAGGAACTTTATAATTTGCTAAATACTTTTTAAGATACTTTTGAATTTCTTGAGCACTTAGTTTAGCACCTTCTTTTAAACAAACATAAGCAACAACGCTTTCATCTAACTCACTATCCTTAACACCTATAACAGCACAAGAATCAATTTCATCTAATTGCATAATAATATCTTCAATTTCTCTTGGATATATATTAATCCCCTTTGCAATTATTATGTCTTTTTTCCTATCTACTATATAAATAAATCCATCTTCATCAAGTCTTGCAATATCACCTGTTTTAAGCCACTCGCCTTCTATTACTTCATTGGTTAATTCAGGTTTATTGTAATAGCCTTGCATTACACAATCACCCTTTACAATTAACTCCCCTACTTCTCCGATAGGCAATTCTTTTAAATCATCATCTACTACTTTTACTTGATACCCGTGTAATGGCAAACCTACTGAATTAACCTTTTGCTTATCTAGGCGATTTACCGCAACTACTGGAGAACATTCGCTTAATCCATAGCCTTCTAAAACTGCGGTTCTTTTAAATTTTTCCTTATAGGCTTTAAGAGTTCCTTCACTTAAGGCACTAGAGCCTGATACTATAATTCTAATTTTATGAAACCACATAAAATACCAAGGTAACTTTGCTTTTAATAAAGCATTTAGTATCACAGGAACTGAAAATAATATCGTAACTCTTTTTAATAGAATTTGTTTTATAACATTTGAAAAAGGTAAAACAGAACGCTCAATTACAAGCGAGCAACCCGAAAGTAAAGGTAATAAACAAACTGCTGTTAAAGTAAAACTATGAAACATAGGCAAATACGCTATGGCTCTATCTGATGATTTTATTTTAAAATCGTGTTGAGCTGATTTGATATTTGATAAAATATTTTTATAGCTTAATAAAACTCCTTTAGGAAGACCTGTTGTTCCTGAAGTGTATATTATATGAACGCTATCATCAATACTAGCTTCACACTTAAAATTATAAACGGGTGCATAATCTAAATAACTCGCTAAATATCCATCTTTTAAATTATCATCAAAAGAATGGTATATTAAAATATCTTTAAATTCATTAGCTAATTCAGCAGCTTCTTTAATATCTTTTGAAACTATTAATAATTTTGCATCGCAGTCTTTAATAATATACTCATATTCTTCACATTTTAGCATAGTATTAATAGGAACTGCGACTGCTTTTAAAGATGCTATTGCAAAATATAAAATCATAAATTCTTTACAATTACTCATAATAAAAGCTACATTATCACCACTTTTAACGCCTTGATTTTGCAAAAAAGCTATCATTTTATCTACATGAGTTTTTAACTCTTTAAAGCTTATTTTTCCATTTGCATCAAAAATAGCAACTCTACTTAAATTAGAATAATGTTCTAAGTATTCATAATAATTTTGCATTTACATCCTTTAATTAAAACTCATAATTGATACCAACATTTACAATCTGATTTGATTGATTTGAAAACTTACCTTTAGTCTGTATCAAAATATTATCAGTAACATTATTTACTTTAACATCAGCATAGTGTTGATATGCTCCCGCTCCTGTTACTTTTAAGTTTTTGTTTAATCTATATTCAAGTCCTAAAGAATACATATACATTCTACTATCTTTTGCTAAAAAGCTTATTTTCTCGCGTCTTACTGGACTATCTTCTGTAGAAAAACCTAGCATAAGCGATAATTCTTTATCATAGTTATATCTATAACCAAAGCTAAGTAATGTTGTATCTCTCCAACCTTGTTCTAAACTACTTTGTAAAAATGATGATAAAAAATACTCTTCAATAGCTTGCTTATCTTTAGGGTCTAAAGTAGCACCTATACTCATAGCAACTTTTTGAAAACCTTCAATAGTATTACAATCATTACCAGATGCTGCACACTTTTGCATAAATTGCATTGTTGCGAGCTTTAATGATTGTGGAATTTCTGGTGAATTTATTTTTAAATCCAATGTTTTTGCTTTACTCCAAAATGTTCTTCCCATATTAAACATAAACTCGTGTTTACCATATTCATAGGCAATACCAAAATTAGCATTAGCAGGATATAAGAAATTAGCACTCACATAACCATTATAACCAACTTTACTATCTTGAGTAGGTAAAGTTCCAACTATAGAACCAGTGTTAGGGTCTATTTTATATACTTCACTCATAAGACCAGCCAATCCAATACTCATAGCTGCTAACTCTTGAATAGACATTTGCATAGAATTAAATTGTTCTTGATTTTTTGGAGATAAATTATTTGCAAAATCAAACATTCCAAACTTTGACATTTTAAAATCAATATTACCTTCAAACTTATTTTTATAAGAAGAATTATAAAGTAATGAAAATCTTAATTTATCATCAAAATATTTAGGAACATAAGTTAAAGATAATTTGTATCCAAATTTATAACCATTATCTACCCTAGCATCTCCTTCATATACCCAAGAATAAGGATGTGCATTACCTTTTTCATCAACCCAAACTCTATTTACACTACTAATATCTGCTGGAATATATCTAGGATTTTTTGCATTATCTTTTAAAATATTAAATTTAATTCTAGTATGATTTAATGTTAAACTTGCACCCAAACTTAATTCATCAATAGGCTTATAAGCATAGGAAATAGCTGCAGTTCCACCACGAATATCCATATTATTAGCAAGTGCTTTTGCATAATCACTATTCCATCCATAAACAGCAGCAAAATCAGTATAACCTGCAAATCCAACAAAATGTTGCTCGTTAATAGGATAAACAAATGCAAGTGTTGGTATAAAGAACGAAAACTCTTTTCCGTGTGCATCAGTGGCGTTATAATATGGTTCGCCATCTAAACCATTTACCAATTCATTTGTAAATCTTGAGCCAGCAGCATTGTAAAAATTTGAACTAAAATGCAATTGTGGATTTTGTCCTAAAAATCCCATATTTGCTGGATTTATAAAAGCCGCATCGGCACTAAAACTCTTTGCTAAATTTGAGCTAGATAAAGCTACTCCATCAGCACTCAATGGAACTAGCTTATAATTTGATGCTAGTAAGCTACCACTAACAACAAATGATAAGAAAACCTTATTCATTGACTCAATTTGTCCTTAATTTTTAAATAAAGTTTCGATTATATATTTTTAAAATTAATTTTTCTTTACAAAGGATAATTTTTACCTTATTAAGCTAATTATACAAATAAATGTAGATTAAAAATATTTTGAGTAAAAATAAAGATTAAAAAGTGATGTTAAATTACTATTCAACACCACTTAACATAGGAACAAAAGTGCAAGAATCAAGAATGATTTCTTCTATTCTATCTTTATGCTTAATATATTTAGTAATATATTGTTTATTTTCATTTCCAACAGGAGCTACTAAAATTCCACCAACTTCAAGTTGAGTAAATAATACATCAGGAACTTTATTTGTATATGCAGATAGTAAAATTCTCTCATAAGGTGCATAATTTTTAAGCCCATTATTTCCATCAGCGTGGCGAACATATACATTTGCCTTGATTGTATCAAGATTTTTTATTGCTTTATTTGATAATTCCTTTATTCTCTCAAGAGAAAAAACTCTTCTAATAAGATTACTCAAAAGTGCAGCTTGATACCCGCTACCACAACCAATCTCAAGCACACTATCAGCACCAACAGGCTCTAGTGCTGCTGTCATCTTTGCTACTGTTATTGGTGAGCTAATCCATTGATTTGAGCTAAGCGGCATTGCGTGAAGCTCATAAGCAAAATTACTCATAGGCATAAAAATTTCTCTTGGTGTATTAGCAAATGCTTGTTTAATCTCATTGCTAATATTAACTTCATTTGCAATATTTTCAGCAAGTCTAGCACATTTTTGCTGTTCGTAAATATCCTTAAAAATCATCAAAACTCAAGCTTCCTTTACTATAATTTGTAACTTTACTTTCAAAAAAGTTACTCTTTTGGTCGTTAAATTTAGAAAAGTCATCAACCCATTTAATAGGATGTTTTGCATTATATTTTTTATCAAGTCCGATTGAGCTAAGTCTTAAATCTACTAAATAATGAATATATTCAGTAATTATATCATCAGTAAAGCCCATAATTTGATTTTGAGTAATGTATTTACCCCATTCAATTTCAAGCTCTGCAGCTCTTTCAAACATTTCATAAATTTTAGCAATTGTTTTTTCGTTAAATAAATCAGGTCTTTCTTTTCTAACTGAATTAATCATATTTTGAAACAACAATAAGTGAGTGATTTCATCTCTTTGAATAAATCTTACCATTTGAGCAGAACCTAGCATTTTACCTGCACGAGCTAGTGCGTAAATTGCAGTAAAGCCACTATAAAAATAAATTCCTTCTAGAATTTGATTCGCAACCATTGCATATAGTAACTTTTCATCAGTTACATCTCCTGCAAGTTCTTCATATAAACTTGAAATAAAATCATTTTTCTTTCTTAAAGTAGCGTCGTGCTTTTCCATTTCATATATTAAATCAGTGTCATCACAAATAGCTTCAACCATTACCGCATAACTTTTTGAATGATTTGCTTCTTCGTAAGCTTGTCTTGCTAATACTGCATTAATCTCTGGAGCTGTTATATAAGGGTTGATATTATCAGCAAGGTTATTGGTTTGAAAACTATCCATAGAAATTAGTTGGCTCCATACTAAATCATACATTCTTTTTTCACTTGAAGTTAAATTACATTTATAATCAAGTGCATCTTTTGTAGTATCAACTTCTCTAGGAAACCAAGTATTAGCTTCCATTAAATCCCATAATTTTAAAGCCCACTCATATTTTGCTTTTGTAAAATTTAATATACCTTGTGGATTTCCACCAAATACTCTTCTTGATGTTAAATCTTCATTACTTTGTGGATTATAAATTCTTTTTCTATCCATCATTTGTTCTCCTTAAGGACTATTGTGTTTGAAAATAAATCGTGTATATATTGCCTATCTTTTCTAAAAAATGGAAATAAAATACCAAATAATAAAGAAAATGTAAGCACAAACAATACCAATCTAATAAAAACTTGAAATAAACTTGCTTTTTTACCATTTTTATTTCTTAAATGCAAACCTAAATATTTATACCCTAAACTCTGACCTTTAAAAAATAAAAGTAAAAATAAAACTAAAAGATAAGTAATGGTTGCAAATAATATAAAAGATTGATTTTGTCTATACTCACTAGCACTACCTACTAAGATATAGGTAGTGAAGTATTGTATTGGCATCATTATCATAAACATATCAACAATGCCAGCTTTTAATTTATCATAAAGGCTAGCTAAACTTACCTTAGCCTTTGCCATTTTTAAACTTTAAGTAATTGTGTTTCTTTTTCTTTAACTAATTCATCAGTCTTAGCTATTGCCGCATCTGTTAATTTTTGAACTTCATCGTAAGCTTTTTTAGCTTCATCTTCGCTTACTGCTTTATCTTTTTCTAATTTTTTTACAGCATCATTAGCGTCTTTTCTAATATTTCTAATAGCTACTTTGCATTTTTCTCCCATTGCTTTTGCAGCTTTAGCATTTTCTTCTCTTTGCTCTTTAGTCATTGGTGGAAAAAATAATTTAACTCCATCAGCATCAGCATTAGGATTTACACCGATATTTGCTGCTTTTATAGCAGTATCTATAGCCTTAATCATAGATTTTTCCCAAGGACTAATAGTAATTGTCGTTGCATCAGTTGCTAACACGGTTGCAACTTGATTTAATGGAGTTGGAGTTCCATAATAATCTACAAAAACATTATCTAATATAGAAATATTTACTTTACCTGTTCTTAAAGTCATAAAATCTTTTTTTAAAGAATTGTGAGCTTTTTCGTTTTGTTCTTTTTGTTTTGAATAAATATCATTTAACATTAGTATTCCTTTTATTTAATTGATTCTGGTAATGCTTTAGGCTGATTAGTGTCATTAAGTTGTTTGCTAGCATTTTCTAGTTTATTTACTAGACTTTCACCAGTTTTAGTGTTATAACTATAGCTTAAATAAATAGTATTAGCTACTAGCAAAACTCCTATAATAAAAGTAAATTTTGCTAAAAAACCAGCAGGACCTTTAGCTCCAAATAAGCTCTCATTAGAACCACTATAAGCACCTAAGCCTATACTTGAGCTTTTTTGCATAAGAACGCAAGCACAAATAATAACTACTAAAATAAATTGAATTGCGATAAAAATTGTGTTCATATTACTTCTTTCGTTTAAAAATAAAGTTTGTATTATATGTTATAAAATTTAAAATAAGTTAAAGCCTTCAAAATTGAAGGCTTAAAAATTAGTCTCTAATGCTTCTTAAGATATTTAATAAAGATATAAATAAATTAATAAAGTCAAGGTATAAAGCAATTGCACCTTGAATTGGTGTTTGATAAGCTCCACGAATTATCATTTGAGTATCATAAATGATAAAGAAGCTAAATACTATTGCTCCAACACAAGAAACTATTAAATGTAAAAGGTGGCTTTGGAAAAATAGGTTTAATAAAGACGCACCTATCATAATTAATAAAACTATAAAAAATCCTTTAGCAAAAACGCTAAAATCCCTTTTAGTTGTAAATGCAAAAACACTAAGACCTGCAAAAGCTAAAGTTGTTAAGAATAAAGCTTGAGCAATAATTGTAGCACCTGCTTGACTTTGTAAAGTAATATAAATAATTCCAGTAAGGCTTAATCCACTAATAAATGCAAATGCAAATAGCATAGCAATAGCACCATTAGTTACCTCACTTTTTCTATTTAATATCATAATTAAGGCAATTTCTACTATAAGCGTTCCTATACTAGCCCAAATATTGCCAACTAAAAAACTAGCTAAATAAGTAGCACCTAAATAAGCTCCTAAAGTAGCTGCAACTAGTGAAAGTGCAAAATACATATATGTATCTCTTACAAAAATAGCAGCATCTGAGCGAATTGCTGAACTAGTGCGAGTTCTTTCGTATAAACTCATAATTGTCTCCTTGTTATTATTAAATGCACTTGATTATAACTAAGTTAGTTAATATCTCATTGAAATTTTTTTATATAATTTCGCTTTTTAACAAGGATAAAAAATGGATAAATTAATAAAAGGCGCATTGCAATTTATGCAAGAAGGGTTTTTAGAACATAAAGACTTATTTAAAGACTTAAAAGAAGAGCAAAATCCACATACATTATTTATAGGTTGTGCTGATTCAAGAGTAATTCCTAATCTAATAACTTCAACAGTTCCAGGAGAATTATTTGTTGTAAGAAATATAGCAAATATTATCCCACCATATCGTGTAAAAGATGAATATTTAGCAACAACTTCAGCTATTGAATATGCTTTATATGCGTTAAATGTTGAAAATGTAATAATATGTGGGCATAGCAACTGCGGTGGATGTAAAGATATTCCTAGTAAAAAAGCAGAACTTTTACCTAACGTAAAAAAATGGGTTTCTTTAATTGATGATATTAAACAACAAGTTGATTTTACATTAGAACTAAACCACTACGAAGGTCAATACGCATTAAGGTCTTGGATGATAGAAAAAGCAAATATTTTAAATAGCTATGAGAATTTATTAGGCTATCCTGAAGTTCAAAAAAGAATTGATGAGAATAAATTAAAAATTAGAGCTTGGTATTTTTTAATAGAAACAGGAGAAATCTATGAATACTGCCCTAATGACGGACACTTTAAGCCATTAAAGGATATTAAATGAGAATTTTATTTATACTATTATTTGGGGTTTTTTTATATTCTAATGAGCTATTAAATAATATTGATAATTTTTCTACTAAAAACATAAAAATAGAAGAATTAAATAAATTTTTAGCTGATGAAAAAGATGAAAACAGCCAAAATAAACTCAAAATAAATTCTGAAATCAAAGAATTAAAAAATGAAAAAAATCAAATCTTAGCAATATTTCCAACCCTAATTACACCAGAGAATTTAGACAAAAACATATTAAAAGATATTAAAAAAACTAATAATGATAAAATTTTACAAGCAGTAGAACAAAATTTTTATGAATGTTTATTAGAAATTATTTCTTATCTAAATTCTAAAGAAGAGCATAAAACAGATTTAAAAAATCTAATAGATGAACGCATAAAAACGATTAGTAATTATACAAGTGATAACCAAGAGGTAAAAATTAAAATCAATTCTTATGTAGAACTTTTAACATATCTTAGACTAAATACAGATATATTTACCACTAATGATATTTTTAAGCAACTAGATACTAATAAATTTTTAAGCAAATTTAATTCATATTTTCCAGAAGAAGTAAATAAATATATAAACCCTGGCAAAGTGATAATATGCACTCTTATAATGCTATTTATATTTTTATTAAAAAAATTAGTTCTTAAAATAATTTTTGCAATAATTTTAAGAGTATTTAAGAAAAACCATGATGATCATTCATTGCAATTATTACAAAAATCAACAAAACCATTAATTGCTTTATTTTATATATATGGTTTATGGTTATGTTTTCTAATAGCGTTCTATCCTGCTCCAATTATGACACTTATACTAACGCTATTTGGCATTATTAATACTATGGCATTTACTTGGTTATTAATAACTATCTTAGATGGATACGGAGTAATAATTATTTCAAAAATTGCTAAAAGAAGCGGTAAAAAAGAAATAATAAATCTTATGCTAAAAATACTATATTTTATAATAGTCTTCATAGCTATATTAATCATACTTGCTAAATTAGGTTTTGATATTTCAGCAATTATTGCTTCATTAGGTATTGGTGGTTTAGCAGTTGCACTTGCTGCAAAAGATATTATCGCTAACTTTTTTGCTTCTGTTTTAATGTTATTTGATAATTCATTTTCTCAAAGTGATTGGGTAGAAATTAACGGAATAGAAGGAACAATAGTTGAAACAGGTCTTAGAAAAACAACCATAAGAACTTTTGATAACTGCTTAGTATTTATCCCAAATTCTACGATATTAAATGGAAATATAAAAAATTATTCAAAAAGAAAATATGGTAGAAGAGTAAGAATGAGCGTTGGCTTGACATACGACGCAAGCACAGAGCAAATACAAAATTTTATAAACGATATAAAAGAATTGCTGACAAGCAATAATATAATTGCTAACGAAAACGATGATGTATTTCAACACAAAAACAAAAATTATTACAAACAAAATTTAATTTCTGTCAATGATTTAGAAGGCTTTAAATCATCAATTTATGTTTGGCTAGATGATTTTGCTGCAAGTAGTATCAATGTAGAGCTATACTTTTATATAAAAAGCGTTAGTGCTAAACAATATTATGATGAAAAAAGCAAAATATTAATGGAAATTATGAAAATAGTTGAGAAAAATGGTCTAAGTTTTGCTTTCCCTTCAACTAGCCTTTATATTGAAAAACTTCCAGATACAACAAAATAATTCAAATATCCTATTTTAAATTCAAGAATTTAAAATAGGAATTTTAATTTTATTTTTAAATTATTAAATAATAAAAATTATTATCTTTTATAAACTTTTATTTATTTTTTTTAATTATTATCAGAGTAAATATCGCTTTTAAAACCTTTACAATTCTTTAAATCAAGCATTTTTTACTAAGAATGTTTTATTTAATTTATTTAAAAGGAGAGAAATGTTATCAAAAATCAAAAACAACGAACTTTTACCTGCATTTTTATTATTATTTATGACATTTTTAGCAATATTTTTAAAAAATTCTTCATTTAGTGAATTTTACAATGCTTGTTTAGAAGCTAGAGCATCTATTAGCTTTTTAGATTATTCTTTAAGCAAACCATTGTTTTTATGGGTAAATGATGGATTGGTTGCTATATTTTTCTTTTGGATTGGACTTGAAGTAAAAAAAGAAATTCTATGCGGAGAACTAAATACAAATAGCAAAAGATTATTACCGCTTGCTGGTGCTTTAGGTGGAATTATGGTTCCTGCTTTAATATATTCTATATTTAATTTTTTTGATACTTATAGATTAAGTGGATTTGCAATTCCAACAGGAACTGATACGGCGTTTGCTATTGCTATTTTATTAATGCTAAAAAACTATGTTCCAAATAGTGTAAGAGTATTTTTATTAAGCCTTGCAATATTTGATGATATTGCTGCAATTATTATAATTGCGATATTTTATACAAATGACCTTTTATATATTTCTCTTGTTTTAGGCTCTATTGGTGTTGGGTTATTATTTATATTAAATATTTTCCATTGCACTTACAAAATGTTTTATTTAATAGTAGGTGCTTTTATTTGGGTTTGTGTTTTAGAAAGTGGAGTTCATACTACTTTAGCTGGAATGCTTTGCGCATTTTTTATCCCTTTACATACTAAAGACAATAAAGAATTTTTAGAGCAAATTATGCACGATTTAACCCCTTATGTAAATTATGCAATATTGCCTATATTTGCTTTATTTAATGCTGGGGTATTGCTTGAGTTTAATTTAGATAATTTAAATAGTGTATTTTTTGGAATATTTTTTGGTTTATTTATTGGAAAGCAATTAGGAGTATTTAGTTTTTGCTTACTTGCTAATAAACTAGGTGCGACCTTACCATCTAGCAAAAAGATTTTATACGGAGCTAGTATATTAACAGGAATTGGCTTTACAATGAGCTTTTTTATAAATACATTAGTTTTTGAAGGAAATGAAGCAATTTTTAATAGTGCAAAATTAGCAGTTTTAAGTGCTAGTTGTTGTTCTGCTGTGCTTGGATTTTTATGGTTAAGATTTAAGATTTGAATTCAGAAAAATCTGAATTCAAATTCTTACTTGCATTTATAACCTTTAACTGCAAAGAATAAAATATATAAATAGCAAATCGCAGGAATAATGAAAGATATATGTAAATTAACAATATCAGCAAGTATTCCTTGAATAGGAGGGATAATAGCTCCACCAACGATTGCTATACAAATAATTCCTGAAGCTTGAGAAGTGCAGCGACCAAGTCCATTTGTAGCAAGTGAAAAAATAGTTGGAAACATAATAGAGTTAAAAAATCCAACACCTAAAACTGCGTAAGCACCCAATTCTCCACCAATTAAAATAGCACACAATAAAAGCGTCATAGCAATAACCGCATTGAATGCTAAACAATAAGCAGGTTTAATATAATTCATTATATAACTTCCAATAAAGCGACCTACCATAGCTCCACCCCAATAATAAGCTATCATACTAGCACCTTCTACTTGAGTGATATTTAAAATAGGCATTAAATAAAGAATTAAAAATGAGCCGATAGCAACTTCAGCACCAACATAGCAAAAAATCCCAATAGCACCTAAAACCAAGTGTTTATATTGCCAAGCACTTGTTCTTGTATCGTGTGCGTTTTCGCTAATTTCTTCTGCTGTAATTCTTACATCAGGTAATTTTATGAAAAACTTCACAAAAATTCCTAAAACAATTAGTGCAACTGCAATTCCTAAATAAGGTAATTGAACCGAGCTTATTTTTTCTTCTAAGCTTAAATTTGTAGTTGAACTTAAGATAAATAAGCTACCAAAAAATGGTCCAACGGTTGTTCCAAGTGAATTAAATGCTTGAACTAAAGCTAAATTTCTTGCTTCTTTACCACTAGGTGATAATAAAGTAACGAAAGGATTTCCTGTAACTTGAAGTAACACTACCCCACTAGCTAAAACAAATAAAGCACCTAAAAATATAGCATAACTATGAGTTCCTGCTGCAGGATAGAATAAAATAGCACCTAATGCGGCTAATAAAAATCCACCTACAACACCATTTTGATAGCCAATTTTTTGAATTAGCTTACCAAAAAATGCAGAAGTTATAAAATACGCTCCAAAAAAGCAAAATTGAACTAAAGATGATTGAAAATAAGTTAATTCAAAAAGTTCTTTAAGATGTGGGATTAAAATATCGTTTAAAACGGTTAAAAAGCCCATCATAAAAAATAACGCTGTTAAAATAACAAGCGAAAATGAGTTGTTTTGCGTTCTCATAATAATCCTTTGATTAATTTTAAAAAGCTCATTTTAAAATAATTTTTAACATTTTTAATAACTTTTTGTAAAAAAATTCAAAAAGTGTGTAGTTTATACACATTTTAATGTTAAAACTGAAGATTTAAAAGCATTCACATCAGCTAAATCGTGAGTTACCATAATGCAAGTTAAGTTTAAATTGTTCAAAAAATCCAAAACAAATGTCCTAACACTAGAGCGTAAATTAGCATCTAATGCACAAAAAGGCTCATCTAAAAGCAATAATTTAGGCTTTTGAGCAATACACCTTGCAAGTGCGACGCGTTGTTGCTGACCACCACTTAAAGTCTTAGGATAAGAATTAAAAAGATTTTTTATATCTAAAGAATTTAAAATATCTAAGGCAATTTGTTTTTTATCTTTATCTTTTATACCAAACATAACATTTTCTAATACATTTAAATGTGGAAATAAAGCATAATCTTGGAATAAAAATCCTATATTTCTTTTATAAGCTGGAATTTTGCTAATATTTTCATTATCTAAAAAGATTTCTCCTTGTTTTAGCTCGTTAAATCCTGCAATTAGCTTTAAAATTGTGCTTTTACCACTGCCACTTTCTCCTAGGATGGCTAATTTTTCTCCTTGTTTTAAACTAAAGCTAAGATTTGTAAAAAGTGGCTTTTCGTATCCAAAACTCACATTTTTAAACTCAAAATAATTCATTTTCTTTCCTTAATCAAATTAAATATAACTAATAATATAAAGCAAGTTAATACAACCACAAGTGCAGGAGCACTAACCATAGCAAGCTGCTCATCACTTGCATATCTATCCATCTCAAACGAAAGGGTTTTAAATTCACTCGTAGCAAGCAAACTTGCTAAAGGCAATTCTTTAATTACTTCAATAAAAATCAATATAAATGAACTAAGCAAACTAGGGATTATCAAAACAAACTCAACCTTAAAAAAACCTTTAAAAGGATTTATCCCCAAGCTATGCCTTGCATTAGTTAGTGAGCTAGGCAGTCTATTAAGCCCTGAATTAATTGAATTAAAACCTAATGATAAAAATCTAACAACATAAGCAAATATCAAAATCATAGGACTTAAGGTTAAAAACAAACTCTTATTAATTCCTAAGTAAGAATAAAAAGAAGCCAAACTTCTATCTATGAAAATAAACATTACAAGCATACAAACAGCTACAACAGAACCAGGAATACTATAGCCCATATTTGCTAAAGAGCTTATTATTAATTTTGATTTATTGTTTTTAAAGCGTTGATTTGCTGCTAAAAATAAAGCAATTATCAAAATAATCACACTAGAAACTACACTTAAAAAAAAGCTATTTTTGCTAAGAGCAAATAAATTAGCATAATCAACATCAAAATAACTTCTCTTAAACCATATTAAAATGTGAATAACAGGCAAAATAAAGCTAATAAATAAAATTACAAAAAACAAGCTAAGCACAATTATTTCGGCTTTTTTGCTAAGTTGTGTCCTTGTTAGTGCATATTGTTTTGAGCCTAATTCATAAGGTCTTTGAGTGATTTTCTCAATAAATAAGATAAAAAATACTATTAATAATAAAATCACAGCTAATTTAATAGCAGCATTTAAATCCCCATATCCAATCCAAGCTTTGTAAATACCTGTGCTAAATACATGCAGACCATAATAATTCGGCGCTCCATAAGCATTAAGTGTCTCCATAGCACACAAACTTGCACCAGCTACAATAACAGGTCTTGATAAAGGCAAAATGACTTTAAAAAATATCTCAAATTCATTTTTACCTAGACTTCTTGCACTATAAATTAAACTAGAAGCAAATCTAGCTAAAAATCCCCTTGTAAGTATGTAAGTATAAGGAAAAAACGATATTGAAAATACAAAAATAACTCCATAAATATTCATCATATCAAAATGGATTTTAATATTAAATGTATCTCTTAAAAATATATTAAACCAAGAAAAATAAGAGAAAAAATCAGCATAAACATAGGCAAACAAATAGCTAGGAATTGCAAAAGGTAAAACCAAGCAAAACTTAAAAAATTTCCTAAATCTAAACTCATAAAAACTCTCAAAATAAGCTAAAAATACCCCAATAATCGTAGAAAAAATAAGGGTAAATAGCACAATAATTCCTGTATTTTTTAGATATTCTACTAAGTAGCTATCAAATAACACAGCCGTATTTTCTTTAATCGGCTGTGTTATAAAAAATATAATATAAAAAATAGGAATTAATATTATAAATAATATCAAATAAGCTAAAAAATCGCTTAATCTTCTCACTTCCATAAAGCCTTATCAGCTACTACTTGAGCGGTTTCAAGATTTTTTGCTATTTCGTTAAAATCAATTTCACTTGCTTTAAACTCACCCCATGATTTAACTACATCAGCAGGACTTGCTTCGCTATTTACTGGAAATTCGTAATTTGTTTGAGCTAAAATCTCTTGAGCTTCTTTACTTACTAAAAACTCCATTAAAGCGGTTGCTTCTTTTGCATTTTTAGCATATTTTGTAATACCTGCTCCACTTATATTTATATGCGTTCCACCATCGTTTTGATTTGGGAAGAATATTTTAAGATTTTTGAATACTTCTTGTTCAATCGGGTCTTTTGATACTGACATTCTACCTAGATAATAGCTATTCATAATAGCAATTGCCCCTGTGCCACTTACAATTGCTTTTGCTTGGTCTCTATCATTGCCTTTTGGCTCTCTTGCAAAATTAGCAACTAATTTTTTAGCCCAATCTTGAGTTTGGTTAAGCCCATCTTTTGCTATCATAAATGCTATTAAATGGCGATTATATGAAGCTGTTGATGAACGAGTTAAAACCTTGCCCTTAAACTTCTCATCAGCTAATGCTTCATAAGTGCTAAGGTCTTTTTCGTTAATTTGTTTTGGGTCATACACAAATACTCTAGCTCTATAGGTTACTCCTGCCCAAGTTTTGTCTTTATCACTAAATTTTGCAGGAACTTTTTCATCAACTATTTTTGATAAGTAAGGTTGTAATAAGCCTTTTGATTTTGCTTTGTATAAATCCCCAGCTCCAACTGTCATAAACAAATCAGCTTGAGTATCTTTGCCTTCTTGCTCTAGTTTAGTAATAAGTGGGTCGATTTTATCCTGAACTAAATTAACCTTGATACCTGTTTTTGCTGTAAATGCGTCAAATACGATTTTGTCCGAATCATAATGCCTTGAAGTATAGACATTCACCACACCATTTGCCAAAAGCACACTGCTTGCTAGAATTGTTAAAGCTAACTTTTTCAATTTTTCTCCTTAAATAATATTTTAAAGTATTGAAATATTAGCAAGAAATTTATAACAATTATTATTTTTATTTTTAAATAAATTAAAAATTACTATCAATAATACTAAATTGCTAAATGATATTTAATTATAATAAAATAAGACACTTGAAAAAAAGGAGAAAAAATGAAAAAAATATTATTAATCGCATTAATTAGCGTGATTGCTTTTTCGCAAGATTATTATAAAGAAGCTTTAAAATATCACAAATGTTTAGGCGTTGAATGTGATTTAGAAAAAGCAAAAGAACTATACATAATCTCTTGTAATGAAAAATCATATAAAGCTTGTAATAATTTAGCAACTATTTATAATGAAGAAAACAATCCAGATAGCTTACAAAAGGCTGAATATTATTATAAATTATCTTGTGAGTATAATAATAATGATGGAATTTCTTGTGGGAATTTAGGTATATTTTATTCTAATACTTTAAAAGATGATATTAAAGCAGAACCATATTTATTTAAAGGTTGTAAAGCAAATATAAAAGATGCTTGTATGCAATTAGCCTTCGTATATATAAATACAAATACTAACTTAGATAGAACCGCTAAAATATTTGAACATTATTGCAAGTTAAATGACCAAAATTCTTGCTTTAATTTAGGGCAATTATATTTATATAATAATAAGATGAAAAACGAAAAATTAGGTTTTGAAAATCATTTAAAAGCTTGTAATATGGATAATGCGATTTCTTGTAAAAATATAGCTATTTTGTATGTAAAACATAATAATTTATTTAAAGCGTTTAAATATTTTAAAAAATCTTGCGGCTTAGGAGAGCAAGAAGATTGCAAAAAAGCCTTAGGTATTGCTATACATTTTATTAAGAATTTAAAGAACTAGAAATAATTCTAGTTCTTTTTTACTTATTTACTAAGTGCTTTGCCTAAATCAAACGGCCACGCTTGATAGCCTGTTGTATCTTTTAATTGGATTTCAACGCTAGGAGTAGTTGAGCCATATTTAAATTCCATAATGTATGGATTTGGCGCTGAAGTGAATGCTCCATTTGCTAAATCAAAATTAGCTCCCGCAGTAGCCGAATACGCAAAAATTGAGTTCTTATCTGCATTATATTGAGCTAGAGAAGTTACAGGGCTATACCATTCATGACCTCTTTGTTTGCCGTATTCCCAAACTTGTTCAACGCTCATTTTTTTCTCATCTATTTTATAAACAACTGCACGAGAGTATTTATCAGTTGGAAACGCAGGTTGTTCCATACCACGACTATCTCCGTTATCAAATACGGTTATATAAGTAACACCTTTTTTACTTAATTCATGAATTCTATAAGCTGTGTGTTGAGTCCAAGTGAAGTCAAATCCACCTTCAGGATTTTCATATCCTGGACATTTACTATATTCATCATCACACTCAATTTTTTTACCTTTATTATCTACAGGTTGTAATAAGTATTTTTTAAACTCATCTTTCCAACCTTTGTGAGCACCTAAAATCCACTTGATTTTTTTATCACGACCAATTTTTACAACCGCATTTTGATGGCGAGATGAAATGATAATACTATCATCACTTGGGTCATAACTAACGCTATTTACATGAGCCCAGTTGCGACCTGCTCCAGTTCCAACAATATCTCCAAACTTATCACTACTATCAAGTTTTGCTAATTCTTCAGCACTTAAAGTTTGACCTGCTTTATTTGCATCAATATTTAAACATACTGCACCTTGGTCAAGAACTTTTAATGCTATATCTCTATATGGGTCAAGTATTTCGTATAATCTCCAATCATCAACCACATTACCATCTCTATCAATTTCTACGATAACATCTCTTACCGTTCTTACATTTTTACCATCAGGGCGAAGTGTATTTGCACTAGCAACTCTTAAAAAATAATTTCCATTAGCTGCAACATCAAGTTGGTGTGAATAGTCAATATAGTTTGCAGGTAAGCGACGATTGAAAATCTCTCTTCCCATTATGTCATATTTTGCATATCTTTGACCATATCCCCAAACTAAAGCACCATCAGTATCTTGTTTAAAGCCCATCATAACACCAGCCATAGTTGAGCTATCAAGGTCATAAATTGGAGTAGCTAACATATACCATCTAACTTCTCCTGTTGTATCAATGATAAAGTTTTGCGGATAGTAATTCCATTCTAATGCCCCACCTGTTGGGTTATTCCATACTACTTTAGTTCCTGCTCCACTTTTTTCTTCAATATTATTTACAAAATAAAGTCTATCTTTAAATTCTGGGTCAATTTTATTTACTTTAGCTTCACTAAATAATGCAGCTTTTTGGAATTTAATTCCACTAGCTTCTACATAAATAGCACTAGCATACATTTCATAAACTTCGTTTTCTACTCTTTCTTTTTTGCCATTTGCTTCTTTTGTATAGCTAACCTTAACCGTATTGTAATAATTAGGATATAGTCCAAAAACTGGAATTCCACCATGAGTTAATAAAAATTTATTAGCAACATTATATTTTAAAGGAACTCCGTTTTCCTTAGGAACAATTTCAACGCTAACATCGCTTAATTTATAACCACCATTTTTAATAACTGCAGTAAGTGGAGCGATTTTATAAGGGTTCATTACTAATTCACCGATTTTGCCTTGTTTGTGATAATCAGTCTTAGCACCACTAGCACCACCTATAGCATAAGCACTTGTTGAAAGAATTGCAGCTGCTGCAAATAAACTCAATACCTTTTTCATTTTAATCTCCTTTAAAAAATTAATATATTCAAATTCCAGCTGCCATTGAAGCAATTTTTGCTGCTTTAATAGCATTTCCACTAAAAAATAAAATCAAAGTAACAGCTATTACAATAATAGCACCAATTTTTGCACATTTGCAAGGTTTTGATATAAAGCCTATAAACATTGCTAAAAGTGCAACAAAACAACATACAAAGCATAATAAACATGCAATTGCCATATTCATAAAATGCAAACTAGGTATTAAATACCAACCTTGCGAATAAAATCCATCTTCAAAATCGCCCGCTTCAGTTCCTACAAAAAATTGTTGAAAAGAACTTAAAGTAGCATAAGCATCTTCAGGCACGATAGGATTATCAAGACCACATTCTCCAGTAGGTAAAAACCAACCTGGTGCTAATTCGTGTAAAGGCAATGCAAAAGGATATATTGGAATTTCTCTACAACCTTGCACTCCACCAAAAGCATTTGCATTATGCACTGCTTCGTGAATTTCATTTAAAGTTATACAAAATCCAAAACCTATTAAACAACCATAAAAACCTAAAGTATATCCA
Source organism: Campylobacter sp. RM9331 (assembly GCF_020137685.1). NCBI lineage: Bacteria > Pseudomonadati > Campylobacterota > Epsilonproteobacteria > Campylobacterales > Campylobacteraceae > Campylobacter > Campylobacter sp. RM9331. The sequence goes on along the minus strand of NZ_JACGBA010000004.1, from coordinate 71,437 downwards.
ATAATTCTAGTTAGTTGATGTGGATAAATAGCTGCTATTATGCCACCTATTGCCATTACTATCATTGCATATCTAATATATACGCATTGTTCGCAAGGCTGCATATATAAATAATCTTGAAAGAAATAATGTGCTACACAAGTAAGACCTAGTGTAACAACAACCATTAATATCCATAAAAGCCTACCTTCTTGTAGGCTTGTTAATTTATTAAGAAGCTTCATAGCAAAACTCCTTACATACTAAGTAATTCTTTAATAACCTCAACTAAAGCTTCAGGCGAGCCAATTTTTGAAATATTTACTTCATATTTTCCATTAACTACAAAACCTGGAGTTCCGAAATTCTTTGAAATAGGGTCAGCGATTTCATAAGAAGCAATGATTTCTTGAGCCTTAGGAGTAGCTAAAAACTCATCTAATTTTGCTTTATCAATTCCTAAAGCTTTTAGACCTGTTTCATAAAATTTATCTGGCTCAGCACCATTTCCCCATCTTTGATTTTTCTTAAAATAAGCTGAAAAATAAGCATCACTTACTTTATGGTGTAAGCTATGTGCGTCAGCAACTTTTCTTCCTGCTTTTTCATCTTCATTTTGTGCATAAGCTAAAACTTCAGCAGCTTGCTTGCCATAATCTCCCATAGTTTTTACCAATAAATATCCAACTTTTACATCAGGGAATGCAGCTTGGATTTTTTCCATAGTTTTTGCTTTATGATGCGAATAACAATGCGTGCATCTATAAGACCATACTTCATAAACTGAATTTTGAGCATTTGGGATAGGAGTGCTTAATGTAATGTATTCATTACCTTCGCTTAAAGCAAATAAATTACCCCCCCCCATTAGCATAGTAGCTAAAACCAATGAACTTGAAACTTTTTTTAAGACTTTCATCTTAATCTCCTTAAATTAAAATTATATTTTTATTTTAATTATTTAATTTTAAAATAAACTGAAAAATTATTTTAAATTCTAATAATTATTATTATAAAATCCATACTATTTATTTAATTTATAATCACTTTAAGTGTTTAGTAAAATAAATTAATTAATCTAAAAAATTAAGCAAATAAAATAGCATTTAAACTATAATTGCCTAAAGGATTAATATGAGTAAAAATTATGGGGTAATTTTAGTTTTTTTAGGTGGAATTTGCTGGGGATTTAGTGGTGTTTGTGGAGAATTTATATTCTTAAAAAAAGGCTTAAATGCTGATTTTCTAGTGCCATTAAGATTATTATTTGCTGGAATATTAATGCTTTTATTTTGTTTAATAAGAAAAATCAAAATTAATTTTTTAATTTTTAAAAACACAAAACACCTATTTACATTATTAATATTTTCATTTTTCGGCATTTTTATGTGTCAATATACATACTTTTACGGAATTGAATTAAGCAATGCTGCAATTGCTACCGTAATTCAATATACAGCCCCTGTTTTTATAGTGCTAATCGTATGTTTTGAACAAAAAAGATTTCCTAACATATATGAAATTCTAGCTTTAATTTGTGTATTATGTGGAGCTTTTTTGCTATCAACTAATGGTGATTTTAATAAATTTGTAATCTCTACTAAGGCTTTAATTGTATGCTTTTTATCATCAATTGGAGCAGTTTGCTATGCAATTATTCCTAGAAAAATTAATATGATTTATTCTCCTTTACCTAATTTAGGTTTTGCTATGCTTATTGCAGGAATTGCTTTTTGTCTATATCAAAAGATTTGGGAATTTGAAGTGCAAATTGATTTAGAATTAATACTTGCTATGTTAGGAGTAATTGTAGTTGGAACTACTATGGCTTTTGGTTTTTTTATGGTTGGTTTGCAAGAAATAGGAGCAAGTAAAGCTAGTCTAATATCATCAAACGAACCATTAGCTGCTGCAATTATTGGATATTTATGGTTAGGGACAAGCTTATTAATCGTTCAAATAATTGGATTTGCTTTAATTATGATTGGTATTTTAATAACAATGTTAAAAAAGGAAAAATCTTGAAAAAATTATTAATTCTTATGAGTTTAATCTCTTTTACTTACGCACAAGATTGTAGCGCTTATTTTGCTAGCCAACAAATACAAATGGATAGAAAAATAGAAGAGCTAGATGAAGCAAAACAAGCATTAGAAAGCTATAAGGCTGCTTTTTTAGCTATTCAAAAAGAAAAAGAAGAAAAAAACTTAGCAATGTTAGAAGAGATAAAAAAAGAACAAGATAAATTAGATGAAATTAGAAACAATAATGCAAAAATTTTAGCCGAAATTAGACAATTAAAAAATGAAATTACAGAAAATAAAATAAATAAAGTATCAAATGCCTATGCTAAGATGAAAGATGCGGCGGCGGCGGCTATTTTAGAAACAATGGATGAAAAAGAAGTTATAAAAATATTTTTAAGTCTTGAAGCTAAAAAAATATCATCAATACTAGCAAAAATGACCCCAGCAAAAGCAGGAGAATTAACAAGATTATTAAGTGAAAATAAATTACAAAATTAATTTATTTTCTTATAAATTTGGTTTATCTAATATTTTTTGTTTAATAATTAAATATGATATTAGATTTAGCCTATAGGTTTTAATTAAGATTATTTTTAAAAGTTAATTTAAAACTTCGTTGTATTAGAGTTATAAAAAGTTTTTATAAAATAGTTTTTTAAGTTTATTTAGTTAAAACCTTAAATTACTTTCAACGCTAATTTAATTTCGTACGTTTTATTAAGTTTTATAAAAATTATATGTGTTATTTATATATTAGTTTTTATACTTTTAAAAGTTATTTAAAACCTTATAATTAAAGCTTTAAGTAACTTTTATCATCAAGTAATTTTAAAAAATTCACTATATTTTGCGTGCAACACACACTATATTTGATTTTAAATTCTTTAGCAATATTATGAGTGATATGTAATAAGAAAAATTAAAATAGGAAATAAAAATATTTCCTATTTTGTAATCACACTGGAATTACTCTAATGTTTGGACTAAGATTTTCTTGAAGAATATTTTCAATAGCATATAATGTCCCAGTGCTTCCACTAGAACAGCCACTACATGCGCCTAGATATCTAATATATAAATCACACATTCCATCGCTACTTTTTTGAATATCAATTACTTCTAAATCTCCACCATCCATATGTAGCATTGGGCGAATTTCAGTATCTAATAATTCTTCAACTGCTTTAATTTGTTTTACAACGGTTAAATCATCAAAATTATCACTTAAATTAGCTTTTTTCAAGCGTTCTTTATCCATTTCAGCTCTAGTTTCAGCCAATATATCAACCAAATAATACTCTCTTTTTTCATGACCACCAGGTCTTACACAAGATTTGCAAAAGCCACCTGCTTTAGTATATTGAGTAATTTGCTCAACTGATTTTAAATCATTTAATTTTATTACTTCTTTAATAGTTTTTAAGCTTACTCTAGCACATTCACAAACTATAATCTCATCTTCAAAATCTTCAGGGTTAATACCTTTATATTGAGCTGCTGCAGCTTTTATAACATCATACGCCATTACACTGCAGTGCATTTTTTGAGGTGGAACTGCAGGAGTATCAGGATTATCACGCATTGCAAATTCCACATCTATATTTGTAATTTTTACAGCTTCATCAACACTTTTACCTATACAAAGTCCTGCCATTGTATCACTACTAGCAATTGCAGTCCCACAGCCAAAGCTTTTAAATTTTGCGTCCTTAATAATATTAGTAGCTTCATCTACTAACCAATAAAGCCTAACAGCATCGCCACAACTTTCAGCTCCAAAATCAGCAACTATTAATCTTGTATTAGTAGCTTTTGCGTCTTCTTCTGTAAGCTCACCCATATGAATTGGATTATTCATTAAATCTTGAACTTTTTGTGAATATTCATCCCAAATTGAACCACTTATTAAATTATTTTTTGCCATTATTTATCCTTTTTAAGCCAGCTTGGAGAATAAGCGTAAGTGCTAGAAATTGCTCTTAAACGCTTAGCTGCTGCTTTAATTTGTTCTGCTGCGTAATCAATTTCACTTTCTGTATTAAAACGACTAAGACTTAATCTTAAAGCCGTATGAGCTAAATCAGCTTCAGCTCCTATTGCTTCCATAATAGGATTACTCTCAAGAGTTTCAGAAGCACAAGCACTTCCTGTACTTGCTGCAATTCCAGCCTTATTTAAATCCCATAGCATCGCTTCACCTTCAACACCCTTAATACTTGCTAAAATAGTATTAGGAACTCTATTTGCCCTACTTCCTACTACACTAACATCAGGAATTGTTAAAATCTCATCTTCTAATTTATCTCTTAATCTTCTTATATGAGAGTTTTCGTAGTCAAGCATTAAATTAGCAAGTCTTAACGCTTCTGCCATTCCAACTATTCCAGCTACATTTAATGTCCCACTTCTACGACCACCCATATGCTCTCCGCCGTGAAGTAATGAAGTAAGTTTTAAACCTTGTTTTATATAAAGACCACCAACGCCTTTTGGCCCGTGGAATTTGTGTGCTGAAAATGACGCAAAATCAACTCCTGCACTTCTAAAATCAACTTTTATTTTACCAACTGCTTGGGTTGCATCAGTGTGAAATAAAGCTCCGTGCTCGTGTGCAACTTGAGCTAATTCCTTAATAGGGAAAATCATTCCTGTTTCATTATTCGCCCACATAACATTCACAAGTGCTGTTTTATCGCTTATCATTGCTTTTAAATCATCAACATTGCAAGTACCTTCGCTATTTACAGGTAAAGTTTTAACCTTAACACCTAATCTAGCTTCTAAAAAAGCACAGGCTGCACCAACTGCTGGGTGTTCAACCCCACTTATAATGATTTCGTTTTTATCTTTATTTAAAATCTCATCAAAATAAATTCCTTTTAAAACCCAGTTTATGCTTTCAGTAGCACAAGATGTAATAATCACATCATCTAAATCACTCGCTCCTAATCCGCTATATAATTTATTTAAAGCATCATTTAATGCTTTATGAGTAGCTTGACCATAGCGATGAAGTGAATTTGGATTACCATATATATTCTCTAAATACGGCTTCATTAATTCAAAAACGCTTGGGTCTATCATAGTAGTAGCGTTATTGTCTAAATAAATTTCTTTCATAACCTTTCCTTTTCCTAAAGCTTTTTTATCCGTTTTTTAAAATGGGATAAAAATTATCTTTTATAAATAATATTCCAAATTATTAAATGAATTACTATTCTTCTATTCTTATTAAATTAATTTCATCTTTTACAAATTCTTGAACTTGTAATTCTTGCAATAATTTATTGATTTTTGCTTCATTTGCAAGATGAGTTGTAATAAAAATCGTTCTTGATTGATTTTTTGATGGGCGTTGCATTAGACTATCTATGCTAATTTCATTATTACTCATTAAACTTGTAATTTTATTTAAAACACCTATCTTATCATCTACACTTAATCTTAAATAATATTTAGAAGTTATATCGCAAGTTGATACTAAAGATACCACTGGTAATTCATTATATCCTAGCATTTTACGAGTTTTATTATCAGCTATTTGCATTAAATCGCTTAAAACAGCACTAGCAGTCTCAAGACTTCCTGCACCTGCTCCATAATACAAACTCTCTCCTAAAGCATTATCATTAAGTAAAATAGCATTCATAGAATTATTTACACTAGCTAAGATATGATTTTTATCTATTAATGTTGGATGAACTCTAATTTCTACCTTATCATTATTTTGTTTTGCAATTGCTAAAAGCTTAATTCCAAATTCAAATTCTTTAGCAAAATAAAAATCATCATTGCTAATCTTATCAATTCCTTGAACCAAAATATCTTCAGGTTTTATATTAACTCCATAAGCAAGACTTGCTAAAATGGTTAGTTTATGTGCTGCGTCCATTCCGTTAATATCTAATGTAGGATCAGCTTCTGCATAGCCTAATTCTTGAGCTTGTTTTAAGGCTATTTCATAACTTAAGCCTTCATTTTGCATTTTTGTAAGAATGTAATTTGAAGTGCCATTTAATATACCTTTAATACAATTAAATTTATTAGCACTTAAACCTTCTTTGATAATTTTAATAATAGGCACACCGCCAGCAACACTTGCTTCATAGCCAAAATATTGATTAGGCTTTAGCATATTTTCAATATCATAACGATAATAAGCAAGTAAAGCTTTATTAGCTGTTATTACATGTTTTCCTTTTTCAAGAGCTTTTTTAATGCACTCATAAGCAAATGTAGTCCCACCCATTAATTCACAAACTACATCACAATCGCTATTTAAAATATCTTCAAAATTACTTGTTTGAGTATAAGGACAATTTGCCTTATGCTCTCTTGTATAAACTAAAGAAATTTCTAATTTTTTGCCTAGTCTTTTTTGAATTAATTCAGAATTTGTTTTGATTAATTTTGCTACACCACTAGCAACCGTTCCATACCCTAATAAAGCTATTTTCATTACATTCCCTTTATATTCAATCCTAATCTAATATTTTCTAGCGTAAAAGCATCTCCTACTATCATATAAGCACACATTTTAGGAACTGCTACATTCAATTCTTTAAAATTATTTTCACTTTTATAAGTTGAAATAAGATTTAAATTCTTATCCAAAAATTCAATCTTTGGATACCAAATATTATTTAAATTTCTATCAATTACGAGCTTAGAAATATTATTCACTTTTATAAAATACGCATCAAGTGGTTTAGTAAGCTCTAATAAATCGCCTTTATTTAATTCAAAATCAGCTTGTATATTTGCTCTGCTAAAATCAAGTTCATAACTAAATTCATTCTGATTTCTTCTAGCATCTATTATATATACCCCTGTCTTTTTTAAAGCTTCGTATAAAGCACCTGGGTCTATACTAAATTTTGAATTAATCGTAAAAGCAACACTAATTTCATCATTATTTTTTACATATTCACTAACTAAATAATAATTAATTCCTATTTGCTCATAAGCTTTTGTAATAGCCTTTAAAAATATCCCTGCTTTTGCTTTTGCGCTAAATTTAATTTGCATATTTGTAGCGTTTGAATAAGCATAAGTTAATAAAGAATTCATTTTTAAAACTTGAGTAATTGCTTTAATATTTGGCATATTTCCTTGCATATAAGACCCGCTAGGAAATAATAATCTAAGCTTTGCATCTTTACTATCGTCATTTACTAATTTTGAAGCTATTTCATAAGAAGAAGTAGCATATGAAAAACTAGCTAATACAAATAAACATATTAATTTTTTCATTATTTTGCCTTATCTAATTTTGTATATTCTTTTTGACTTAAAAAAGTAACTTTTCCATCTTTAAATAAAATATATCTAGCATCATTTGTGGTAGGTAATTCTATCTTAGAACCATCTAATTCAAGGGTGAATAAGTTATTACCAACAAAAATTAAAGAGTCTTGAGTAAAACTAGCACTTTTTACTATCATATAATTTTTAGTTTCTTTTGTTTTTAAATTCTTAACACTAACCCAAACCTTAGAATTTGGACTTAATAATAATTTATTATCTTTTTTAATCTCTACTTTAGGCTCTATAATCTCTGCTTTTTCTTCTTTAATTTCATTAGCTTTTACTTCTTGAACTTTAACTTCTTGAGTTTTAATCTCTTGTGGTTTTATTTCAGGAATAAGCTCTACTTGTGCTGGAATTTGAATTGTTTCTTCTTTTGTATTGATTTTACTCTCTTCTAAATTTTCAGGCTTTTTATCTTCTTTTACTTCTTCAGGCTTTTTCTCTACTAAAGGAGTAGCTGGTTTTATTTCTTCTTTTACTTCTTTAATAGGTTCTATTTGAGTTTTGGTTTGTGTAGAATTTTCTTGCTGATTTACTTGCAATTCTTCTATTGGTTTTTCTTGAGTTGTGGTATTTTCTACTACTTCTTGAGAATTTTCATCATAATAATTAAAATAATAAAAAACCCCAGCTATTACAATAATAGTAGCTAAACTAAGATATATAAAATAAGCTAAATTACTATTTGATTCCTTATCAGAGTTATAACCCATTACTTTAGGTTTTACTTTTAAAGAATTTTTTTTGTCCTTAAAATGATTGTTTTTATATTCATTATATTCATTTAACCATTCGCTAAAATCAATATTATATTCACGCTCTAAAATCTTTATATTCATTGCAATATTAACACTACTTAAATTCTCATAATCTTTATTAATTATTGCTTTAATTCTAGCTTCATCTAAGTGAGTTTTTAAAGCTATTTCTTTAACAGAAAAACTTTTTAAATAATCTACTTCATTCATTTATCATCCTATCGCCTAAAATAGCAAAAGCATTACTAACATTTAGGCTATCAAAATTATTTTTCATAGTAATTTTTACTTCTTCATTACAAGATTTAATAATCTTAGAACTAAGTCCATTACCTTCGCTACCCATAACTAAAACCGATTTTGTAGCATATTTTATTTTATTATGCTCTTTAGCATTTTCTGAATTATTTGCAGCATAAAAGCTAAAACCAACTTGCTTAAATTCATTAACCAAGCTTAAAATATCCTTAGTAAATGCTAAATTTAATTCAAGTAAAGCACCAGCACTAGAACGCATAACTGCTTCTATATTAATATTATTTCCTGAATGAATAATCCCATCAAACCCTAAAGCATAAGCACTTCTAGCAATTGAGCCTATATTTCCAACATCGCTTAATTCGTGCAATAAAACAATTTTTTCAAATTTTTTAAACTCATTTACATTTGCTAATTCGTATTCGCTAACTTTTGCTAAATAGCCTTGATGATTTCCACCCTTTGCCATTGCTTGAGCTTTAATAAAATCTAACTTATGGATTTTTTTGCCTAATTTTGTAATTTGTCTAAAGCTATCTTTATCTAAATCTTTTGCTAAATATATTTCTTCTATTTTTTCAGGATGTTTTGTAATATAGTGCATTAGCACTTGTTTGCCGTAAATTATCATTTTTCACTCTTTAATAAATTTTCATAATTTTGTTTTGGGCTAAGCCCATTTAATTTACTCAATAATTTCGCTTTATCTTTTAAACTTATATTAAGATTTAAAATATCTTGAGAATTTATATTAGAATTTGAAATAGAATTTTCATTATTTATAACCACTACCCATTCGCCTTTTAAATTCTCATTTTTTAAAATATTTGCTAGATTTTTAGCAGTATCTTTATAAGTTTTTTCATACATTTTTGATATTTCTTTAATTAAAAATAATTCTTTATCTTCATCAATTTTTGCAATATCTAATACTAAATCCAAAATCCTTGTAGGAGCTTCATATATAATAGTTGGATAGCTTTGGTTTAGAGCATTTTCTATTTGAGCTTGACGATTTTTTTTGATATTTAAAAATCCTAAAAATATAAATTCCTTATCAGAAAACCCACTTGCAACAAGTGCAGTAATAGCAGCATTTGCACCAGGCAAAACACTATATTTTATATAATTTTCTTGAGCATATTTTACTAGTGAAATTCCAGGATCACTTATGCAAGGCATACCTGCATCACTCAAATAAGCTATATTTTTAGAAAAATCAATTTTAGAAAAATCAAAATCTTTTTCATTGTGTGAATGTAGTGATATGAAATTATTTATATTAAATTCTATATTATATTTACTACTTAATAAATTAAGTAAAGCCTTACAAACTCGCACATCTTCACAAAAAATTAACTCGCAAACTTGTAAGACTTCTAAAGCACGATATGAAATATCGCCTAGATTTCCTATTGGTGTAGGAACGAAATAAAGCATTATTGCATTGAATATTTTTTCTTAAACTTCTCAACTCTACCTGCAGCATCTACGATTTTTTCACTTCCTGTGAAAAATGGATGACAACTTGAGCATATATCTACTCTTAATTCTTCTTTATTTGATTTAGTTACAAAAGTATTTCCACAAGCACAAGTTACAGTGCATTTTTTATAATCTGGATGAATGTCTTTTTTCATAATATTTTCCTTTTTGGCATAAATAAAGCTGTGATTGTATCTTAAATTACATTAAATCTACATTAAAATTTTTGAACTTATGCTTATAATAGCCGTTTTTGCTTTTAAAATATTTGTAATTTTTAAACCTTGAGTTTTAAATAAATTCCTTTCTTTTTCACTAAAACCACCTTCAGGGCCAATTACATATAAACAATCTTTATTAAACTCGCATAAATCATTTTTATTAAAATCAATTAAAACAAAATCATTATAAAGTTTTTTAAGTTCGGCTAAATTATTTAAAATTGTGATTTTTAAAATATCAGCCCTAGCACATTGTGAGCTTGAATTATGCAAAATCTTTTCAAGTTTAGCTAATTTTTTATCATCAAATTTATAAGATTTTTGAGAAAAATCTGTATAAACTAAAAATAATTCTTCTAATCCTAATTCATTTAAATAAGGTGCAATTTCAAAAATACTATCAATTTCTATCATAGCAAGTGCAATTTTTACACCACTTTTATTTGCTTTAAATTCACATTGTTCTAGCATTTTTAAAATGATTTTATTTCTTTGCATAAATATTATTTCATATTTATACAAAAACCCATCTAATCTACTGATATTTACTATATTTCCTATTTGTTCTCGTCTAGCTTTAAAATGAGATACTAATTCACTATCTAAAACAATTTCTTCACTACCTGCTAAATCATTAAAATAGTAAAACATTGTTAAATCCTGCAATTAAAATAGCAAATAATTTTATTAGCTCTAAAAATAAACTTAATTTTTTAAATTTTAAATATTCTTTGCTTTTTCTATATTTTTTAAATTTAATAAATTGAAATATAGAAATTCCTAAAATTAAAATAACAGCAAATAGCATTAAAAATCTAAAATCATTAAAGCCTTTCATAGCTTCAATAATAATGCCTGTAAAAAACACACAAACAATTATCGTATAATAAGCAGGCAAAAGCACTCTGATTCTAAAAATATATTTATGAATGTCCTTTAAATATTGTGAAAAAACAAAATATAAAAGTTCTAAAATTATTAAAATATATACAAAAAACAAATGCACACTTATAAAATCACTCATTAAAAACTCCGATTAAAATAATAAAGAATTTGTAACACCAGCAAATATGATTAAAAATATTTTTAATATCTCAAAAACAATACTGAATAATTTAAAATTAAAGCTTTTTTTTGCTTTTTTTATCTTATTAAAAATTACAAGCTGTCTAATGCTAAGATAAAAAATCAAAATCCAACTTAAAAATAAAAAAATCTTAAAATTAAAAAATGCCTTAGTAGCTTCAATAAACATACCACTTAATAACACCAAAACTAAGGCTATAATTTGTATTGGACTAATAATTGAAATTCTTGAAATAAATTTATTAATATCCTTACAACATTGAGAAATAAACAAATAAGAAAATTCTAAAGCTACCAAGCAATACACAAAAAACATATGAATGCCAATAATACTCATTAAACTTCCTTTGGATTTATAAAAATCTCATTATTTTTAATTTTTTCAAATAAATTTGTATCACTAAAATCTTCTAAAATTGCCTTAGAAAAAGTTATTTCATTTAAATTAATTCTAGGCTCATCATTATAAAAAGCATCATCATATTCACATTCAGCCCAGCCTGTTCTAGTCTCATTTAGTCTGATTTTATCTACTCTTACATTCTCATCATTGTGCATTTTTGAATTTTGTAAAATCTTAGAAATTAATATAAAAAACACTATGCTAAGATTTTCTGCACTGATATTACAAGGTAGTTCAACCCACCTAGCTGAATGCTTTTTAATATCATTTACATACTCTAAATCATCGTATTTATAAATACAAGTGCTATGGTCAAACGCATCTATTATTTGCTTAATATTTCCTTTTAAAAGCCCGAAATCATAAACCATTCCCGCTTTATCAAGAGTATTTGCATATAAAATTAATTCTAATTTATAAGAATGTCCGTGAATGCTAGTTTTACATCTTTTTGAACTACAAAACCTAACTATATGAGCATTTTCAAACTCAAATAATTTACCTATTCTCATACACCCTCCAAATCATCATAAATTCTAATATGTATCCTATCTGTATAATTAAAGCCATTTTTAATAGCAAATTCTAAAACGCTCTTAGCATTCGCTCTTAATTCATCATTAGTAGCACCCTTTGGCATTAGATAAAAATTAGCGTCTTTATAAGCATTTCTTAATTCAAATAATTCTTGATTATCTTCTAAATCCGCTTTATCTAAAACGATTTTAAAAAATGCTTGTTTTGATTGCTTTAAAATTGAATTAATTGCTTCATAATTTATTCTTTTTTCCTTTGGCATTTTGCTATTTGCAAGTTTTACTCCCATTGCAAAATAACAATTTTTATAAAAATCGTATTCTTTTAAACAAATACTAGCATTAGTCTCAAACTGCACTAAATATTCATTTTTTACCAAATATTCTAAAAGCTCTATAAATTTAGGATTTTCTTGATGAATTAAAGGCTCTCCACCAGTAATTACTATCATAGGTTTGTGCTTAAATGATTTGATTTTTTGAATTGTAATTCCTGTTTCAAATTCCTTATACTCATCGCTAAATTCATTAGTATAAACAGCTCTTAAAGTATCGCAACCAATTAATGTTTTATTATTTTTGCTCTTAACAACTCCAAATCCATAGCAAGAGAAATTGCACCCCGCAAAACGGATAAAATAAGCAAGCCTTCCTGCAAATATCCCTTCACCTTGAATACTTAAAAATTCTTCAACTAATTTCATCATCCACCCGTTTGTGAAAACGACCTAGCAGAGCTTTTATTATCTTCTTCGCTCCACTTATTTTTCTCAGGTTTGTTTTCTAAAACCGTATTTAAAATCTCTAAAGCCTTATTAATATCTTTATTTCTTAAAGCCTTTTTAATACTCATAGCTTCATCAAAATAAAGGCAAGGTATCAAAAATCCTTCCGCACTAAGTCTTAAACGATTGCAGCTATCACAAAAATCGTGCTTGTGTGGATTAATCACACCAAATACATAATCTAACTCATTAATTTTATATAAACTAGCAGGAGAATTTGGCTCTTTCTCAAGTGCATTTATGCTAAATCTTTGCTTGATTTTATCTAGTATTTCAGCTTCTCTTAATCCACATAATTGTCCGTAAGCGTGTTCGTTTTCCATAAATTCAATAAATCTTATTTGAATATTTTTATCTTTGCAAAACATAATCAAATCAATTAATTCATCTTCATTAATACCCTTTAAAGGAACGCAATTAATCTTTACTTTTAACCCTACTTTTAAGGCTTCTTCTATACCTTCTAAAACTTCTTTTAAAATATCTTTTTGAGAGATTAATTTTGCTCTTTGTGGCACTAAAGTATCAAGAGATACATTTATTCTTACAAGTCCTGCTGCTTTTAATTTTGCTGCTTGTTCTTTTAATAAAAATCCATTAGTTGTAAGTGCTAAATCCAAATCGCTCTTATAATCAATTAGCATTTTTATGAATTTATCTAAATCAGCTCTTACAAGTGGTTCTCCACCAGTTAAACGGATTTTATCTACACCCTTATCCATACATAATTTTGCAAATAAAAATAATTCTTCATAGCTTAATAAATTTTCTTTAGGAACCCAATTAAAAGGAACTTTTGGCATACAATAAAGACAACGGAAATTACATCTTTGAGTAAGTGAAATTCTTAAATAATTTATCCTTCTTCCATACGAATCAATTAACATTTTTAGTCCTTATAAACTTTTTAAAATAATATTAATTGCTTGTGGGCTTTTGTTTAGAAGTAATGCTATTTCTTCTACGCTTTTACCATCTCCAAAAAGTTTTAAAATCTGCATTCTTTCAGCGTCTTCATTAGGACTTAGCCTAGTGATTGGCTCGTTTGCAAGTTCTAAATTTGCAATTCTACTATCTTGGTTTTTTGTAACTTCTTGAATACTTTCTTGAATAATACCTAAATCACTATTTAGCTCATTAATTCTTTCATCAATAATTGAATGTATTAAAAACTCACAATTTTGCATAATATTATCATTAAAATCATTTTGTTTAGCGTTATTTATCTCTGCTAGTTTTAATTTTTCTACATCTTTTTCAAGTCTATGAATAGATTTATAATTCTCATCAATAGCCTTTAAAACCCCATCTAATTTATCATTTAAATCTCTAAAACTAAGTCTTACATAAACAAATAATAAAACTATAAAAATTATAAATACAATATAAATTAATAAATCAATCCCCATTTTTTTCCTTTTTAATATTAATTAAATTCCTTTGAATATCAGCTACAAATAAATTAAGCCCTTCTGTATCATATCTTTTAATTTGAGTGATTTTAAAAGTATGCTCATCAATTGCACTAACAAAACAAGATATAGTTCTATCAACTAAAACAAGCCTTGCGTAATATGTTTGATTAGGTTTTAAACTATCTTCAACACGAATATATTCATAATTTATTGAATTTGAATAAGTGCTATTATCTAATTTTATAAATTCATCTTTTTTAAGATTTTTAATTTCTAATAAATCTTTTTTAATATCACAAAGCATTTCAAAAAACAATTTATCTTCAGGATACATATCCATTTTACTAGCTCTGTGCCTATAATCTTGTAAAGATTTATGATAATTAATAGCATTATATTCTTGTAAAAATCTATCTTCTAATTCTTCACATTCTTGATAATCAATTCTAAATCTTGCTTCATACATAATCATTAGCCAACCTTTAAATCTATTATAAAAAATATCAAAAACACTATGCTAACAATAGCATTTATATCAAAAAAAGCTCTTTCTATTTTTTCTGTATTTTTTCTCACTATAAAATGCTCTATTATTAATAAAATTCCTACTATTATCAATCCTAAAAATCCATAAAATCCAGCATTTACACTAACTAAAAAAACAAACCAAAACAAAAATGCAATCAAATGAAAAATCGCAGCTATAAATAAAGTAGCCGTTTTACCAAAACAAGATGGTATAGAAAATAAATTATTTGCTTTATCAAATTCTAAATCTTGCAAAGCATACAAACAATCAAACCCAGCAGTCCAAAAACAAACCGCAAAACATAAAGCAATAGAATAAGCACTAATAGAATTTGTAAGCACAATTTCACCTGCTACACAAGCAAATCCTAAAGATAAGCCTAAAATAATATGAGCTAAATAAGAAAATCTCTTAAATAAAGAATAAGAACCAAGTAAAGCTAAGGCAAAAAAGCTAAGATAAAAGCAAGTAGTATTTATAAAATATGCTAAAAGCACGAAAATTACAGCATTTGCGATTATAAATAAAACCAAATTCCCACGCCCTACTCTACCATCTACACTAGGACGATTTTTTGTCCTTTCGTTTAAAATATCAATATCAGCATCAAGCAATCTATTAAGTGCCATTGCGTAATTTCTAGCACAAACAGCACAAAAAATAGCTAAGATAAAATTAAGCCAAATTGATGATAGGCTTAATTCATATAATTTTATAGCGCTAAGCATTGAAATAATTAAGAAAGGTAAAGCAAAAATACTATGCTTAAATACGATTAATTCTAAAATGTTTTTTAATTTATTCATAACTCTTCCGTTTTTAATCTAGTTTATAATATTTTAATTAAGATTTAAGGATAAAGATGAAAAAAATTGCTCTCATAGGAACAACTGCAAGTGGCAAAACAAACCTAGCTCATAAACTTGCTAAAGCTTCAAATTCTATAATTTTAAGCCTTGATAGTTTATGTCTTTATAAAGAATTAAATATTATAAATGCCAAGCCAGATAATCAAATGCTAGAAGAGATTAAATACTTTGGAATAAATCTAATTAGCGTAAATGAAAATTATAATGTAGGGCTTTATTTTGATGAATACAAAAAGGCTTTAGAATTTGCAAAAAATAATGAAAAAAATCTAATCATAACAGGTGGAAGTGGATTTTATCTAAAAGCAATGCTTGATGGATTAAGCCCTAAAATTAATGATATTAATCATAATTTAAGCCTTGATGAAATCTATAATCTAATGCTAAAAATTGATAAGAACTCAAACATATCAGCAAATGATACTTATAGGCTAAATAAATGGTATAGTATTTATAAAAGCACAAATGAAATTCCTAGCCTTTGGCTAAAAACAAATACTCAAGAAGCACTTATTAAAGAGCTTAAAATATACGATATTTTATGGAATAAAGATATTTTAAACGAAAGAATTAGGCTAAGGACTAAACAAATGCTTAGCTTAAATGCTTATGATGAAGTTATAAATTTATATAAGATTTATGGTGATACAAAAGCATTAAACTCTATTGGAGCTAAAGAAATAATTGATTGTTTTAATCAAAAAATATCTAAAGATGAATTAGAAGAATTAATCACAATTCATACAAGACAACTAGCAAAAAGACAAAGGACTTTTAATAAAAAATTTAATACAAAAGTTTTTAATATAAAAAGCGAAGAAGATTTGCAAAACGCATACGAAAGTATTTTAAGCTCACTTTAATAAAAATATTTTTAATCCAAATTCTAAAAAAGAATTTGAATTAAAATAAAAATTATTTAAACCAAGATTTAATAGTATCAAATATCCCGTGTTGTTGCTCTTTAGCATCATTTTTGATACCAAAACTCTCGTTTAATTTTTCTAATAATTCTTTTTGTTCTGCATTTATATGTTTTGGATACATAATGCTAAGTTGGACAAATTGATCCCCTGTTCTTCTTGTATGATGGTTTTTAACACCTTCGCCACTAATTTTTACAAGTTGTTTATCGCTTAAGCCAAATGGAATTTGAATACTAGCTTCTCCTCTAATAGTAGGCACAATGATGGTAGAACCTAAAGCTGCTTGGGTAAATAAGATTGGAACATCTATATAAATATCATCACCTTTTCTAACAAACCTATCATCTCTTGCTACACGAAGTTTTATATACAAATCAGAACGCTCATTAGAATTAATCTCATTTCCTTTATTAGAACATTTTAAAGTTACTCCGTTATCAACTCCTTCAGGAATAGTTACTTCTAATTCTTCTTTTTTATTTTCTTTTCCACTACCTTGACAAGATGAACATTTATCTTTTACTACTTTACCTTTACCGCCACACACATCACAAGTGCTAACCATTTGGAAAAAGCCTTTTCTAATAGCTATTTTGCCCTTGCCATTACATCTTGAGCAAGTAGTTGTAGTTTTACTTGCCGAGCCTGTTCCATCACACTTAATACAATTTGCTTTATAAGAATAATTAACTTTCTTTTTACAACCAAAAATAGCTTCTTTAAAACCTAATTCAAGAGTAATAAATAAATCTTCATCAATTTCTTCATCATCACTATCGCCAAAGCCACCAAAAATATCACTAAAAATATCACTAAAATTTGAAAATCCTTCAAATCCAAAGCCACCAGCACCTGAACCACCATTAAGACCAGCTTCGCCGTATCTATCATATCTAGCTCTTTTAGTGTCATCACTTAAGGTTTCATAAGCTACATTGATTTCTTTAAACTTTTCTTCAGCATCTTTATCGCCTTGATTTCTATCAGGATGATATTTCAATGCCAATTTTCTATAAGCTTTTTTAATTTCTTCAGAACTAGCATTTTTACTAACTCCTAGAATTTCATAAAAGTCACGCATCTTTTTCCTTTTGCAATTTATCATTTATAAATTAATTATTGTTAGAATGGAAAGACTTTAATAAATAAAGGTGAAAAAATGATTAATGTAATTATGATTGAAGACGAAGTGGAATTCGCTGAGTTGATTACAGAGTTTTTAGCAAGGTTTAACATAAAAGTTACAAATTACAGCACTCCTGCTGAAGGTTTAACTGCTAACTTTAGTAATTATGATTGTCTAATTTTAGACTTAACTCTACCTGGAATGGATGGATTAGAAGTATGCAAGGAAATTCGCAAGAAGTATGATATTCCTATTATCATTTCAAGTGCTAGAGGAGATACAAGTGATAAGGTTTTAGGACTTGGATTAGGGGCTGATGATTATTTACCAAAACCTTATGAGCCAACTGAATTGCAAGCAAGGGTATCATCACTTGTTAGAAGATACAAAAAAAGCTTACTACCACCTGAAGAAGAAGTAAGCACATTATTCAAAGTTGAGCATGAAAAACATGAAATTTACTATGATAAAAAACCACTAAGCTTAACACCGGCTGAATATGATATATTAAGTTATCTAGTGAAAAGACATAGCTATTCAGTATCAAGAGATGAGCTAGCTAATAGCTGTAGGTCATTAAGAGAAAAAGATAGCAAAAGCTTAGATGTAATTATAGGAAGATTAAGAAGTAAGATAGGCGATAGTTCAAAAGACCCTAAACATATATTCTCTGTTCGTGGTATTGGTTATAAGCTTCTTGGCTAATGCTGTTACACTCTATTCTTAGTAAGCTAATAGCAGTTTTTGCTATTAGCATTATACTTACTATTACAGCTATTATACAAATAACTCAATACTCCAATAAGGCTTTAAGAGCTGAAAGTATAAGTAGGCTTTATTTTGCAATATTAGCTATTAATAAATTGTATGCTAGTGGTGCTGGTGTAGAAATTGATAAATACTTACAAGATATTGATTTTCAAGAAATCACAGACAAGCGTTTTATGCGTGAGCTTTGCACAAGCAATGATAAGCCAATAGACCATAAAACTAATTTTGGACTAATTCAAGGAATTGTTTATAAAGACAAATATTATTTAAAACTCATAAATCAAAAAAATAATTCATTAAAAGTTTATGAAAACACCCACAATAATAATATAAATGATGGTTTAATTAAATTATTAATATCATTAATTATTATGATGTTTTTTGCTTCTTTAATATATTGTTATAATTTAATTCAACCATTAAAGGGTCTTACAAGACATATTAGGGATTTATCAAACGGAAAAAATAGCAATTTTTCTTATTATAAAAATGATGAAATAGGATTATTAACTAAAGAATTTAATAAAGCTACTAAAAAAAATAATGAATTGGTATTGGCAAGAAGATTTTTTTTAAGAGCAATTATGCACGAGTTAAAAACACCTATTGCTAAAGGAATGTTTGCAGCAACTATGCCAGAAAGCGAAAAAAATAAAAAAATCTTAATAAGTGTATTTAAAGGTATGAATGCTTTAGTAAATGAATTTAAGCAAGTAGAAGAAATATTATCTAAAAACCATGAAGTAGTCTTAAAAGAATATTCGTATTCATATTTATTAGAGCAATCAATCAGTGCTTTATATTTAGATAATTTACAAATTATTGATGTAAAAATGAACGAAGATAGAACAATAATAGTAGATGGAGCTTTATTTATAATATTGATTAAAAATCTATTAGATAATGCTATTAAATACTCAAGCAACCATAAGTGTATAATTGAATTTCAAAAAGACTATATTAATGTAAAAAACATAGGAGAAGAAAAAGACTTTAATACAGAAGAGTATTTTAAACCATTTGCAAGGGGTAATGCAGAGCAAAGTGGATTTGGATTAGGACTTTATTTAATAAAATATATTTGTGATACTCAAGGATTTGAGCTTAAATATTTTTACGATGATGGCTATCATAACTTTAGGATTATATTGTGATACATTTTGATAATTTATGCAAAAGCATAGGAAAAATTCAAGGAATTGGCAAAAAAACTTCTTTAAAAATGGCTTATTATTTGTGTTATGAAAATAAAAATTTATTAGAAGAACTAATGAATTCTTTAGAGAATGCTAAAAAAAATATAAAAGAATGTTCTATTTGTGGTTGCTTAAGTGAAAATGAACTTTGTGATTATTGCATAAATGATGAATTAGATAATACAATTTGCTTAGTAGAAAGCCCAAAAGATGTATTTTTTATAGATGAATGTAAAGTATATGAAGGTAGATATTTTATACTTTCAAAAACCAATGAATACTATTTAAAAAAATTAGAAAAAATGATTTGCAAATACAATACAATAGAACTGGTTTTAGCCTACACACCAAGCGTTAGCACGGATACGGTGTGCTTTTATTTAGAAGATTATTTTAAACACTACAATGTAAAAGTAAGCAAAATCGCTCAAGGCGTTCCAAATGGTATTAAAATTCAAGATATTGATATTCACTCTTTAAGTAGTGCAATTTTAAATAGGGTAAGTATTGATGGGTAAAAAAACTATTATATTATTTTCATTATTAGCCTGTATTAGCGTAATATTAAATAGCATAGATGTTTATATTACACTTGATAAAAACTATCAACTAAAAGACAATGAAGGCACTAAAAATATCATCGCAAAACAAGCAAAAGCAATAGTAGATAAAATAGATAATTATGCAAAAAATCTTCCAAATTCTTTAAATTATAAAGAAAAAATTAATCTAATCAAAAAAGAAATTAATACGATTAATTTTGATAATTATCAAGAAAAAGCCTATGCTTTTAATGAGTTAGGATTTTATATAGCTCATTATTCTAAGGACTATGAGCATCAAAATATTTTTTTAGAAAAAGACACAAATAATAAATTTTATATAAAAGAACTGCTAGCAAAAATAAAGGATGAAGGATATACAAAAGCTAATATTTTTTGGACTAACTACTCAATAAGACATATAATAACTTATATCAAAAAAGATAAAAATTTAAATGTATATTATGGTTGCACTATTGATTTAGATAAAATTAAAAACTTTAAAAAAATAAAGGCAAGTTATAACGATAAAGAAAAAATACTAATTATTTTTAGCACATTATTTATTATTTTTACAATCATATGTTTTACTCTTATACAATATAAAAAAACAAGGAAAAAACAATGAAATTTATTATAAATATTTTAATATTTTGCGTATTAGCAATTGCAAATCCACTACCACCAAATGAAGCATTTAAATTCCAACTTGAAAATAACTCTCAAGCAAATTTTATAAAACTTAATCTAAATCCTGATATTTACTTATATAAAAACGAAATAAAAGTCTTATTAAACAACGAAAATATCACAAATAAATTTGACTTAAGCAATGCGGTATTAAAGGATAATGTTGAAGTCTTTTACAATACTTTAGAATTTGATTTCCCAAATTTTACATTAAAAAATAATGACAATATTAAAATTTTTTATTTAGGTTGTTCTACTGAAGGATTATGTTATCAACCACTTGTAGCGTCTTTTAATTATCAAAATGATAAATTGGTTTTAGAATATGATAACAAAGAAGCTTTAAAACTAAAAAAAGAAAAACAATCTACACAAAATGAATATGAAAGCAAACTTTTAAATTCTTCATTTTTAATAAGTATTTTAACTTTTTTTGTATCAGGAATATTATTATCTTTAACACCTTGCACCCTACCAATGATACCTATAATATCTAGTATTTTGGCAAAAAGTAGTGGTAAAAATCCAATAATTTCAAGCATTATTTATGTATTAGGAATGGCTATTAGCTATACAATAGCAGGAATAATAGCAGCTTTAGTAGGAAGTGGAGTTCAAGTATTTTTTCAAAATCCAATTGTAATCATTCTATTTTCTTTAATTTTTGTAATTTTATCATTATCAATGTTTGGCTTATTTGAACTAAAAATGCCTAACTTTATTGTAAATAGCGTAAATAAAAAAAGCTCAAAATATAGTGGAATTATTGGAGTATTTTTAATGGGGGTCTTAAGTGCTTTAATAGTAGGACCTTGTGTAGCTGCACCACTTGCTGGAATTTTAATTTATGTAGCAAATAGCAATGATGTATTGCTTGGAGCTTTTTCATTATTTTTTATGAGTATAGGTATGGGAATTCCACTAATAGCGATTGGTTTTGGTTTTAAATTTATAACTGGTTCTTGGATGCAATATGTTAATAAATTTTTTGGATTTATTTTATTAGGAATAGCAATATTTTTCTTAGAAAGAATAATAAATGAGAATATCACAAATGTCTTATATGCCTTACTTGGTATTAGTTTTGTAGTATTTTTTGGCTTATTTGAAAATACTAAGAACAAATTCTTTTTATTTTTTAAAATTATTTTAGTTTTAATATTAGCTTATAGTTTTATATTATTAAACAAAACTTTTAATCCAAGTAATAATATTTCTCAACAGAATTTAGAATTCACACAAGCAAAAGAAAAATTAAATCTAAGTTCAAAAAATATTGTATATTTTACTGCTAGTTGGTGTGAGAACTGCAAAGTTATGCAAAATACTACTTTTAAAAATGAAGAAGTTATAAATGAGTTGAAAAATTACAATTTAATTAAAATAGATTTAACTAACCCAAACCAATTTGAGCAAGAAATGGCAGAGACTTATAAGGTTTTTGGACCACCAGTTTTACTTGTTTTAAACGATAAAGGCGAAGTGCTAAAACAAATAATAGGATTAGTTGATGCAAAAACTTTATTAAAAGAACTTAATTTTTAAAGCTTAAATTAATTTATTTTTGTATAATATGAGCTTTTATTTTAAGGAGATTTAATGCAAAGAACTTTATCAATCATTAAACCTGACGCTGTTAAGAAAGGTGTTATAGGTCAAATTTTAAGTCGTTTTGAAGCAAATGGCTTAAGAATTGCAGCTATTAAAAAGCTTTATTTAACAAAAGAACAAGCAGGAGAATTTTACTCAGTTCATAAAGAAAGACCATTTTATAAAGATTTAGTTGAATTTATGACTAGTGGTCCTGTTGTAGTATCTGTTTTAGAAGGCGAAAATGCAGTTGCTAAAAATCGTGAATTAATGGGAGCAACTAATCCAAAAGAAGCAGCTAAGGGAACAATAAGAGCTGATTTTGCTGAAAGTATTGACGCAAACGCAGTTCATGGTAGTGATAGTTTAGAAAATGCTAAAATAGAAATAGAGTTTTTCTTTAATAAACTTGAAATAAATTAAAATGAAAATTGCTTTTAGTAAAATTAATTCGGTAAAATACCCTTTTAAGTTAGATTTTGATAATTTAATATTAGAAGGCTTTTTAAAGAGAAAAGATAATAAAATAGTTACGCTAGACGCAGTTTTAGTAGGCAATGTAATTCATTATTGTGATAGTTGTGCTGCTGAAATTGAGATTGAAATTAATGAAAAAATTAATTTAGATTTGAGCGATGGTGTATTTAAAGATGAAGAAAACGAATTAAGCGACACTATGGAATTTTATGATGGTGAAATAGACTTAATTGAAGTATTAAAAAGCGAATTAGCTTTATATTTAAGCGATTATTTTTATTGTCAAAAATGTAAATAAGGAGAATAACATGGCAGTTCCAAAGAGAAGAGTTAGTAAAACAAGAGCAGCAAAAAGACGCACTCATTACAAAATTGAGCTAGTAAGACCGATTAAAGATAAAGATGGTAGTTGGAAATTACCTCATAGAATTAATCCAACAACTGGCGAATATTAATACCTATGATAAAAGTTGCTGTTGATGCTATGGGTGGAGATTTTTCTTTCCCCCCAATAATTAGTGGAGTTATAAAAGCGTTAAAAGAAAAAGATAATTTTAGCGTTATTCTAGTTGGAGATGAAGAAAAAATAAAAAGTCAAATTCCATCAGAATTATCAAATAGAGTTGAATTTGTTCATACTACCGATGTTTTTGATATGGATGAAAATTCTACAGATGTTTTAAAACGCAAAGACAGCAGTATTTATAAAGCAGTTGAATTAGTAAGAAACCACGAAGCAAATGCAGTTGTTTCGGCTGGGCATAGTGGTGCTACAATGAGCCTTGCAACCCTTAGAATAGGTAGAGTGAAAGGTGTTTTAAGACCTGCTATCGCAACTTTAATGCCTACTTTTAACGGCAGGGTTTTGGTATTAGATGTAGGTGCTAATGTTGATTGCGAAGAAGAAAATTTATTACAATTTGCAATAATGGGCGAAGCTTATGCAAAAGAAGTAATGAATATAAAAAATCCTAAAATTGCACTACTTTCAAACGGAGAAGAAGATTGCAAAGGAAACAAACTTACAAAAGACACACATAAATTATTAAGAGAACATTTAAGCAATTTTATGGGCAATGTTGAAGGCGGACATATATTTGCTGGAGAATGTGATGTGGTAGTTTGCGATGGATTTACTGGAAATATATTATTAAAAACTGCAGAAGGTGCTGTAGGCATTTTTGCTAAGTTGTTAAAAAATGAGATTAAAAAATCATCATTGTCAAAACTTGGTTATATGCTTAGCAAAGGTGCATTTAATGCTTTAAAACAGCATTTAGACTACGACCAATATGGTGGAGCTCCATTATTAGGAATTGATGGATGTGCTATCATTAGCCACGGAAAAAGCAATGAAGAAGCTATAAAAAATGCAATTTTTCAAGCTTTAAAATTTGCTAATTCAAATGTAAATAAAGTGATTGAAGATGAAATTAAAAGCTTGCATTAAAAGTATTGCTTCGTATTTACCAGAAAAAACACTAACAAATAAAGATTTTGAAAGTTTTTTAGATACAAGTGATGAATGGATATTAAAAAGAACAGGAATTAAGCAAAGATATATTGCTAGTGAAACTGAAAACACTAGCGATTTAGCATATAAAGCAGCTATCAAAGCTATACAAAGAGCTAAAATTCAAACTAATGAAATAGATTTAATAATAGTAGCTACATTAAGTCCTGATTATTTTACTATGCCATCAACTGCGGTAGTTGTAGCAAATAAACTTGGATTAAAAGGTGTAAGTGCATTTGATATAAGTGCTGCTTGTTCTGGATTTATTTATATGCTTGAGCTTGCTCGTTCTATGGTTGAAAGTGGTGCTAAAAAAAATGTATTAATAATAGGAGCTGAAAAAATATCTTCAATTCTTGATTATACAGATAGAACTACTTGTGTTTTATTTGGAGATGGTGCTGGAGCTTGCGTTGTAAGTGCAAGTGAAGGTAAAGGAATTATAGATATTCATACAGGAAGCGATGGAGAATTTAAAGATTTATTATGCACTAAGCGTTCAAATCAAACAAAACAATTAGAGCCTATTAAACTTGAAATGAAAGGCAATGAAGTATTTAAAGTAGCTGTTAAAACATTATCAGATGATGTGTCGTATTTATTAGATAAAAACAAACTTAAAACAAGTGATATAGATTTATTTATACCGCATCAAGCAAATCTTAGAATTATCTCTTATGTTCAAGAAAAACTTGGCTTAAGCGATGAGCAATGTGTTGTATGTGTTGATAAATTTGGTAATACTTCAGCTGCGTCAATTCCAATAGCTATCAATGAAGCTTACGAACAAGGTCGTTTAACAAATAGCAAATTAATGCTTTTAGATGCATTTGGCGGCGGATTTACTTGGGGTAGTGCTTTAGCTTATTTTGATGGGATTGATTATAAGAATTTATAAATTTCAAATCATATTACTATTTATAAAAAAATTTAATTAAGTATATTTTTGTTATAAAATCTTGAAAGTATATTTATTTAACTTATTAATTAAAATTTTTGCAATATTTTTATAAACTTTATTATTCAAATATTCTTTATTTTCAAGAGATTTAGTATAAATATTATAAATTATTTTAATATTAATTTTAATTTAAGTTTTAAAATGTATAATCCAAACTTATTTTTATTTTAAGTCTTGTTAGCTCAGCAGGTAGAGCATCTCACTTTTAATGAGGGGGCCGCTGGTTCGAATCCAGCACAGGACACCATTTTTTTGATCCAGGTTTGAGACCCTTTCGTCTAGTGGCTCAGGACGCCATTCTCTCCGTTTGGAAACGAGAGTTCAAATCTTTCAAGGGTCGCCATGGTCGCTTAGCTCAGTTGGTAGAGCGCCACCCTTACAAGGTGGATGTCATAAGTTCGAGTCTTATAGCGACCACCATTCATTAAATTCGGTTGCGGCGGTAGTTCAGCTGGTTAGAATATCGGCCTGTCACGCCGGAGGTCGCGGGTTCGAGCCCCGTCCGCCGCGCCATTTAATTTCACTTAAGATAAATCAATTTTCCCAAGTTTTTTAATAAGTCAAATTAATTTTTGTATGAATATTTTCTAACTCAATAATAACTACAAATATTTTAAAAACACATTACTAAAAGCAACAATAAAATATACTTATAAAAACCCAAATTCAAGTTATTATAAAACTTTTAAAAATATCAAAATTATTAATTCAAATTCTTTATAAATTTAAACGCAAAATATATTTATCATTTAAGCTAGAATTAAAAATGGGGGGGGGTATAATACTTTTTTTAATTTTTTTAAAAGGAGTTTTTATGTCTTATGTAGAACAAGTTTTAGGTGCAGATGAAAGCGTTGTTTTAAAAGCCAAAGTTAGTATTTTTGCTTTTATAGGTGATTTATTTGCTATTTTAGTTTTAGCAATTTTAAGTATTGCTATTCATCCTTTTATTGCTATATTTATCATCTTTCTTTTACTTCGTATGTTCGTTATCATTACAACAACAGAACTTGCTTTAACAAATAGAAAAGTTATAGCTAAATTTGGCTTTATTAGAAGAGATACAATAGAGCTAAGATTAGAAAAAATAGAAAGTATCAGAGTTGGTCAAGGAATTCTTGGTAGGATTTTTAATTTTGGCACAATATTTATAAATGGTGCTGGTTCTTCTGCACCTGTTCCTTTTATTGGTGAACCAATAAAATTTAAAAAAAGTGTAGATGAATATATAGAAAATAAATTATCAAAATAAGCCCTATTTCTAGGGCTATTTTTTAAAACGAATATCTTAAAGTTCCGTTTATATTGTAGTTTGTATTATATTTTCCACTAAATGATTTTTCAGCATCTAAGCTAAACTTAGTATTTTTACCTAAGTTAAAATTAGCTCCCACACTTGCAAATCCACGACTATCTTTAAAGCCTTTTTCAACTCTTGTAGTTGTGCCATCGCTTAGAGTTATAGTAGGAGTATTATTTAAATCAAATGCCCCGCCAACACTAGCTCTTAAACCAAAAGTATCATTAATATTCGCACCAGCACTTAAAGCAACTTTTGCTGCTCCCATAAATTTACCTTCACTTTTTAAAGTAACTTTATCATTACCCTTTAAATTAGCCATAGGAACATAGCCAAGGATTAATTCAGCACTAGGCTCAAGATAAAAATCACTTCCCATTCTATATCCAGCCTCAACGCTACCTAAAAATCCACTTCCGCTATCTTTTAAATCGCCTAACCAAACATTATCTTTAAATGTTGATTTATGATTGGTGTATCTAGCTGTAGCGTCAATAAATAAGCCATCATTACCAACTAAGCTAACATAAGCACCAATGCCGTGATTTTTCACCTTAGAATTACTTGAATTACTTGTGCTTTGACCTATATTTGCCATTACACCTGAATATAATTCTCCGTAATTTGTGCTAGTTTGCTTATCTGCACCAAATTGCACTTCATAGTATTTTATTTTAGCACTATCAATCTTGCCTTCGCCACCAAAACTTCTAATCCAAATTCCAGCATTCTTGCCATCATTATTTCTTAGTTCGCCCATTCTTTTGTTTAGATTGTTCCATTCACTAACATAAGAATAATAAGTCTGATTTAGCATATTTTTTGCATCTGTTAAAGCCTTAGTATTAGCACCTTTTAAAGTAAGTTCAATCTCATTACCATTAATGTTAGACCCTATTTTAATAGCTTCTTCAATTGCAGCGTTTTTAATATCTGTTTGCGCTTCTTCAATTGCTTTATCAAGGCTAGTTTCACTTGCTACAATCTTGCTTGTATCATTTGCAACTTTATTAGCATTTGCCATTACCTCATCACTTGCAGTTCCTTTTGCAACTTCATTTGCTTTTTGAGCAATTGCACCTATGCTTGAGCTTGCATTATCTAAGATACTCTTATCAGCACCACTTTTGCTATCAGCACTAAAATTATCACTTGTCTTACTAGCATCAGCCCTACTTGCAGCCGCATTAATAGGATTTGCTACAACTGAATAATAAATATAATCCTCATCTCCTTGCTTTAATGTCCCGCTTAAGATATTTTTCTTATCTAATGAATATACACTTAGACCATCATAAACTCCGATTTTTGTAACGAAGTCTTCTGCTGTTGCATTTCCATTTCCAATCTTTAATAAAGCTAATGGAAGATTTGCTAAATTACTTGCATCAGCTTTGCCATTATTTACATTTAAACCAAGTAATCCTATTTCATTTGCCTTACCACTTGTGCTATTTCTTGCAATCATTGTGCCTAAGAATGTATTGTTTGTGCCACCCATAATAAATGTATTATTACTTGCATTTAAATCATTTGCTAAAATTCTACCTGTAATCTTAGAATTATTCACATTTAATTTATCAGCTTTCATATCGCCAAATACAATAGCGTTATTTAAATTAATGCTTGAACCTTTTGAGATAGGGTCTTTATAAAAATTCGCAGCACTAACTTGACTTGCCAATACACCAGTAGTTAAATCATCACTAATATCAGCATTACCTATAACTTGAGCTTTGATAGCTGAACTATTGATATTTATATCTTTTGCTTGTAAAAGAGTTGTATTAGCACTCTTATCTAATTTATAAGCACTCTCTATACCTGTTAAGCTTAGATTATTTGAAGCTGCGATATTAGCGTCATAGCTAATCTCTCCGTGATATATATTATCTTCTTTATCTTGTCTTTTTACATCTTCAACGATACCACTTAAGCTTAGATTTTTAGCCTTAACATCTTTATCAAATGATGAACTAACAGCATTGATTGAGCCGTAGTTTGTAACGCTTTCTCTAAATAAAGCTTTATTAGCATTTACATTAAACTCTGCGTCTTTTAGATTTGTTCCGTGTGTAAGCTTATTTATAACTGCATTTTTAAGAGTAATTGTTTTAGAGCTTGTAGCTTTATCGTTTGCTATGATATTATCTGCATAAGTATTTGTTAGGCTTATATTTCCATCATTTACATTGATATTTGTAAATCTTGACATTGTATTAATTGCATCATCATTGTCAATATAAGAAAATGCAGGATTATACTCTTGATTGCCGTTTTTATCTTTTACTCTTTCGCCACTTTCATCTCTTTTTTCTTCTAATAAATTTCCTAAAGCTTTTAAATCGCCCTTAGCGATATTTACATCACTTGTAAAACTTGAGTTATTAGCATTTAAATTACCTTCTGTAATATAAACACCGCCTGTATTTTCAAAACTACTAACAATAGTATTTATATCGCCTTTAGTAACTTTTACAACCCCATCTCCACTCATTTCAAAACCAGTTGCATCAATACCACCATTAGCTATCAAATCGCCAGTTTCCATCTCTTCACTATCTACATATTTTAAAGCATCTTTATAAAATGTAGTGCTATCAATATCATGAGAATTTGAAGTTGCTGCTTTAATAAGTGGTAAGAACTTTTCTTCATTATTCATTATCTCATCAAGTCTCTTCATATCTTCAGCACTTGCTATTTTTTCGCTATTTAAAAGAGTTGAGAAATGCTTATTCGCTAATTCTTTTTGATGAGCTCCACTTATGAATTTTCCATCAGTTTCTACATTACCATTTATTTTTGTTCCATAAATTTCTATATCGCCTTTACTCTTAACTCCATTTTGAATGTCCGAAAGGATAAATCTAGCTTTGCCGTTTTGATTATCAATAGCACCTTGAAAAGTTGTATTAAAGCCATAGAATGAATTATTTGCACTTGCTTTAGTATTTGCTGTAACTTTACCACCGATTACAGCTGTTTCAAATTTAGCTAAATTAGAGCTTGTTATATCTCCACCATATAAATCACTTGTTTGTTCGCCATGTTGGATACTAGGCTCTCTTGCTATGTATGGTTTATCATTTCCAACTGGTGTTCCCATTACATATAAATCTTTAGCACTTACGCTACCATTTACATCAGCTTCAAGTAAAATTACATCTCCATTGCCACTAATAGCTACACCACTGCTACTTTCAATAGCACCTTCATCTAAAACAAATAAATCATTATTCTCAATTGTAGTTCCTACAGATTTAATTTCTATATTTGATACATGCAAACCACTATTGTTTGTAATTTTTTTACCTTCTGCAAGATCTATTTGAATTCCATCAATCAAACCATTGATTTTGTAGTTTTTATTGGTATTTAAAAGTTTTTTAAAAAAACCTACTTTCTCTTCTGTAAATTCTGGGTCAATTAAAGCACGATTAAAATCAACTAAGCTTTTATTATTTGTAAAACTACCTTTTAAAATGTGTTCTTTATGAACGCCACCACCTTCATGGTCTAATAAAAACGCTCCATTATTTACAATATCACCTGTAATTGTTTTAAGACCTATATCTTCTTGAAAAGTTGCTTTTCCGTAGTTTTTAATAGTAATATTTTCAGCAATATCACTTGTAATTTTGTAGTAGTCTTTCTCAGCTTCTGCGTGAGTAGCTTTGTTTAACTCTAAAGCGTTTAAGCTAGTGCTAAGAATTAATGCACTTGCAACTAATGAGAGCTTAAATACCCCCCCCCGTAATGTGTCTAGCCATGACATCTCCTTAAAAAAATAATTTTGCCTAAGCAAGTCGTGATGATAATTTATATAAATTAAATATAACTTAAATTATGTTTGATTATAAAAAATAATCAAACATAGAATTTCAATTTGCATTATTATGTAATTTATGCGGCATTTATGGTTTAAGTTATGTAATATTATTGTTTGTGGTTGTATTTTATAAATTAAAAAATATTATTGAAAGTTCTAAAGATTAATCTTGTTTGATTTTTACTTTATTATTATGGATTTTTTCAATTTTTACAATTTCACCTTCTTTTAAGGTTAAATTATCAGTTGTTTGCCAAAATGAGCCTTTATAATAAATCATACCATTTTTAACAACGCCTTCGCCTTGAGTATTTAAAAAATCATCGTCATAATTCTCTACTTTTTTAGTTTTAACAAAAAATTTAAAAATTATAAGTAAAACAAGAGATATAACAGCAATTAATATTATTTGTAATTCTAAATCTAATGGCTTTATTAAATTAATTGCACCGACAATAATAAATCCTATAGCAAAAAATATTATATAAAAACTACCGACTAATAATTCTAAAATTCCTAAAAATATTCCTATACAAAGTAAATATAGGCTACTCATTTTTTGCCTACAAATTCTTTTAATACACTTAAAGCTCCTATTAATTCAGTGCTTTCATAAGGAACTAATATTTTATCTTTATTTTCACTTTTTGCTAAAGCTAAAAATGCTTCTACTCTGCCTTTAGCTAATAAAAACTCAGCTGCATTAATGTTTTGTGCCATTGCTTCATTTATGTTATTCATAGCTTCTTTTTGACCTTGAGCTAATGCAATTTGTTCGTATTTTTTAGCATCAGCCATTCTTTCTATTGCTTCAGCGTTTAAAACTTGCTCTTGCTTTAATGCTTCAGCATTTTTTATAAGTGCTACTTTTTGTGCTTCAGCGTTTAATTCTATAGCTCTTTTTTCTCTTTCAGCTTTCATTTGTAAATTCATTGCTTCTTCTATGCCACTAGGAACTGAAATTTCAGAAATTTCTACTCTCATAATTTTTACACCCCAGTTATCAGCAGCATCTCCAAGTGCAATTTGTAAAGCACTATTTAAACTATCACGACTACTTAAAGTATCATCAAGATACATACCACCAATCTCACCCCTAAGAGTTGTCATAGCTAAATTTGATATAGCTTTTTTATAATTTTCAACATTATAAAATGCCATTTTTCCATTTGTTACTTTTAGAAAAACTATCCCATCAACTAAAATATTTACATTATCTTTTGTAATAACTTGTTGTTTTTCTATATCTATTAGTTGCTCTTTAATAGTAATTATTGATTTAACCATATCAATAAAAGGAAAGATTAAATGAAATCCTCCGCTTAATTCTTTGTGAAATTTACCTAATCGCTCAACTATTACAATATCGCTTTGCGATACTATAATTATAGACTTTATTAAAATGACTATGATTAAAGCTAGTAAAACTCCAACAAAAATTAAAAATTCCATCATCTCTCCTAATTTAAATTAAATAAACATATTACTTAAATTAACATTTGCATTTTTAGTTAAAACACGCTTTCTATATACATTAGAAACTTCGCTCTCATCTCCAACTAAAAGCGCATTTGTAGCACATACAGCAGCACAAATAGGCACTCTTCCTTCGCTTATGCGATTTTGTCCGTAAAGTTCTCTTTCTTCATCACTATTTGTCTCTTCAGGGCCTCCTGCACACATTGTACATTTATCCATTTCGCCTTTAATTCCAAATGCTCCATCTCTTGGAAATTGTGGAGCACCAAATGGACAAGCATATAAGCAATAACCACAACCAATACATTCTTTTTTATCGTGTAATACGATACCATCTTCACGAATATAAAAGCATTTAACAGGGCAAACTTGAGCACAAGGTGCGTCAGTGCAATGCTGACATGCTATTGTCATTGACACTTCTTTGCCTTCAATACCATCATTTAAAGTAATTACTTTTCTTCTTTTAATACCAACAGGAACTTCATGTCCGCTTGAACACGCAACTTGACAAGCAAAACAACCAATACAACGATTTTTATCAACAAAAAACTTCATTCTAGCCATTTTTATGCCCTTTCTATCTTGCAAAGTCCAGCGTTAAATTCGCTAATTTGTGTATTTGGATCAAAACCATAGTTTGTAACCGTATTTGACATTTCGCCTATTGTATAAGGTTTAGTGCCTTCTGGATAGTTATGACTTAAATCAACTCCTTGTAAAACACCAGCGAAGTTGTAAGGTAAGCAAATTCTATCTGGAGTTACACTTCTATTGTGAATACATTTTACTTTAATCTTAGTTCCTTGCGGGCTATGTATCCACATCATTTCTCCATCGCCAATATTGTGTTGCATTGCAAGTTCTGGATGAACATTAGCAAACATTTCAGGTGTAATATCAGCTAAATATTTACTAGTTCTCTCAAGCATACCAGCACCACTTAGATTTACTAAACGCATTGAGCTAATGATAATAGGAAAATCCTTGCTCCAATCTTGTTTTTGTTGCTCGCTCTTAAACATTGTAGTAACACGGAAATTTGGAGTTGTTTGGTCGTCAAATGTTGGATATTTTTGCACCAAATCCCATCTTGGTGAATGCACTGGCTCTCTATGTTTTGGAATTTGGTCGCTAAATTCCCAAACTATAGTTCTAGCTCTTGCATTTCCTAAGCAACAAGCACTTTTTTCACGGCATTTTTCTAATATAATTCCTGAAATATCTGTGCTCCAAGAATTACCCATTAATTCTTTTTCTTCATCACTTAATGTAATACCAAATACTTGCTCAATATTATCTTTTTTAATTTCAGGATAACCACCTTTAACCTTAGAACCAACAGGAGTGAATGAATTATCAGCTAACTGACTAACTCCATTATGCTCAAGTCCAAATCTATTTCTAAAGCCCATTCCACCTTTTTCATAAGGCACATTTGGGTTCCATAAAATAGCAGTTCCAGGGTGTTTTGCATCCCACACAGGCCAAGGTAAGCCATAATATTCGCCTTTTACATCTCCACCAATACCCATTAAAGTATCAGGGTCAAAATTAGCCCAATTTGCTTGATGTTTTCTTAAACGCTCTGCACTAATACCACGAAGACCAATTGATAATAAACCATTACTCATTTCTCTTGTAGCATCATCAGGCCATTTCGCATCAACATCATCAGGAATTACCTGAACTAATTTATGATTTTGAAGTTCAAGTTTCATACCACGAGTATATTCTGTATAAAAGCCAAATTTCTTAGCAAACATAAACATAATCTCTTGGTCTTCTTTACTTTCATAAATTGGTTTTACTACTTGACTTCTCCATTGCATAGAACGATTTGTAGCTGTTACATACCCTTCTGTTTCAAATTGAGTTGAAGCAGGAAGTATATAAATTCCATCAGGGCGATCTGCTAAAACTGCAACTTCATTTACAAATGGTTCAGCAACTACTATTAAATCAAGTTTTTTAAGTGCTTCTTGAATTTTAACAGTGTGAGCCATAGAAGTAATTCCAGTTCCTTGAACCCAAAGAACTCTAACAGGAGCATTTGAATGAGTTGTATCTGTGCCATAAGGAACTACGCCTTTAACACCTTGCCACCAGCGAGATAAACTAAATCCTTTTTCGTGCATCCATTTTTTGCCACCATTTGCACTATCATCTACGAAGCGTTTTTGCATATCTTCATAGCTAACTCCCCAGAAATTGCAAAAATGTTTCCAAGCACCTTCAGCTAAGCCATAATAAGCAGGAAGTGTGTCTGCTAAACATCCCATATCTGTTGCACCTTGAACATTATCGTGACCACGAATAATATTAGTTCCGCCACCAGGTTTTCCAATATTTCCTAACACTAATTGTAAAATAGCTAAAATACGAGTATTTGAACTACCAACTGAATGTTGAGTAATACCTAATGACCAAAATAGTGTAGCAGGTTTTGTAGTCGCAAATAATTTTGTAACTTGAATTAGAATTTCTTCACTACATCCACAAATATCAGCAACTTCGCTAGGAGTATATTTTTTAGCTTCTTCACGAATTAAATCAACTCCATAAGACCTATTTTTGATTATTTCTTTGTCTTCCCAACCATTTTCAAAAATAAGATTTAACATTCCATATACAAATGCAATGTCAGTTCCTGGACGAATTCTTACATAAATATCAGCATGAGCTGCACTTCTTGTAAAAATAGGGTCAACTACGATTAAAGGAGCATTATTTCTATCTTTAGCTTGTAAAATATGCTTAAATCCAATAGGGTTTGCAACTGCTGAGTTTGCACCAAACATAATCATACATTTTGTATTACCTACAACATCACCAAAGTGATTTGTCATAGCGCCATATCCCCAAGTATTAGCCACACCGGCTACTGTTGCGCTGTGTCAAATTCTAGCTACGTGATCTATTGAGTTTGTTCCCCAAAATGCAGCAAATTTTCTAAAATAATATGCTTGTTGATTGTTAAACTTAGCTGAACCTAAAAACATTACGCTATCAGGACCGCTTTCTTTTCTAATATCTAGCATTTTATCGCCGATTTCATTTACAGCTTGTTCCCAGCTAATTCTTTCCCATTTACCATTAACTCTTTTTAATGGGTATTTAACACGACATTTTGATTTGGTTAAATCAATTTGGTCAATTCCCTTACAGCAATGACTTCCAAGTGAAATTGGATGGTCTATTGCGTTATTTTGTCTAACCCAAACACCATTTACTACTTCAGCTTCTATACCACAACCAGCACTACAAATAGAGCAAACTGTGCGAACACTTTTACTACCTTCATAAGGCATTTTAACTTTTTCATCTGCCTTTAAGGTTGCGTTTGTCGCACCAAATGCGGTAGTGCTTGCACCTGCAACTGCTGCAAGTTTTAAAAAGCTTCTTCTACCTAAATTACGCATTTAAATCCTTTCTATAAATTAATATGCAATTTTATAAAATTTTTCCCAGTGAAGGGTCTTTTTATATAACACTTCTTTTTTCTTTGCACGACCAGATACTACACCAGAGCTATTATTTTCGCTACTTGTTGCTGCATTTAAACCTACGCTAGCAACAGCACAGGTAGCTCCAGCACTTAATGCTTTTTTAAGAAAAGCTCTTCTTTTGTTCTCCATGGCTGCCTCCTTACTAAAATTTTAAAAAGTAACCTAAATAATACATTATTGCCTTAAAATTAGGCTTAAGAAAATAAACAAAATTATCTAAAAAATAATATTATGATAATGATAAAAAGAGTCGGTTTTGATAAGAAAAATTAAGATAAAAAAACACCTATTTTTTAAAAATATTTATGTAATAACATCTAGCATTGCTTGTGGTAAATCTACATTTTTAAATATTGCTAAAGAAAATGAAATATTTTGCATTAGTGCTGATGAAATTTCTTCAAAAGTTTTTTGCTACAAATGGAAACAAATTCGTAAAAAATTAAATATTTCAAATTCCTATTTCAAATTCTTAAAAGAAAAAAAACAAGCAGTGGCAAATGTGATTTTTAATGATAAAACAGCTAAGAAAACATTAGAAAAAATAATGCACTCAAAAATCAAAAAAGAAATTCTCAAAAAAATCAAACAAAATAAAAATAAAATAATTTTTGTAGAAATTCCCTTGTTTTTTGAAAATAGCAATTATAATTTTTTGCTTAATAAAATTGTGATTTATTGCCCTTATGAATTATCTTTAACAAGACTTATGAATAGAAATAATTTAACAGAATTTGAAGCAAAACTAAGATTAAATTCTCAATTACACATAGACAAAAAAATAAAATTTGCAAGTTATTTAATCAAAAACGATGGTAATTTAGAAGATTTTAAAGATAACTCGCTAAAACTTATCCAAAAACTAAAGGAAAAACATGGAATTTCATAAATACTACGCAAATGGAAATGATTTTATTATTTTTCAAACTGATAATTTAGATGAAAATTATTTAAGTAAATTAGCCATAAAATTATGCAATAGACATAGTGGAATAGGTGCTGATGGGCTTATTGCAATCAAAAAAAATGATAAAGATTATGATTTTACTTGGGGATTTTACAATCAAGATGGCTCAAAAGCTAATATGTGTGGTAATGGTGCAAGAGCTGCGGCACATTTTGCTTATACTCAAGATTTGGCAAATAAAAATATGAGTTTTTTAACTGGTGCAGGGATTATTAAGGCGACAATTTTTGATGATGATTTTGTAGAAATTAGACTAACTAAAGCTAAGGTTATACACGAAAATTTAGTGGAATTTCAAAATGTATTTTGCCTAATTGATACAGGTGTGCCACACCTAGTAACTCTTGATGGAGTGCAAAACTACAACGAAGAAAATGCTAAATATTTAAGAGAAAAATATGATGCAAATGTAAATTACGCAACTTTTAAAGACGGGGTTTTATATGTTAGAACTTATGAGCGTGGAGTTGGAGAAACTTTAGCTTGTGGAACTGGAATGAACGCTTGTTTTTATTATGCTAGAATGCTTAAATTAGTTGATGAAAAGGCTACTATTTATCCAAAAAGCAATGATATTTGCGAAGTGAGTTTTAAAGATGATTATTTATATTTTAAAGCACAAGTTAAAAAAATTTTTAGCACTACGCTTGATTGTTAAATAATTTTGCTAGTATTTTGATATTTTTTGATGTAGAAGGGATGATGAAATTACAATATACTAATGATATGTTAAGCTTACAACAAGCTTTAAATAACGCAACTTGCGGAATTGGTTGGGAAAAAGGTTATACAAAGGAAAATCGCTTAATTGATTTTGCTCGTTGTATTTATATGGAATGTGCTGAACTCGTTGATTCTATGCCTTGGAAACATTGGAAAAGCATAGATGCTAGTTGGGATTTAGAAAATATTCAAATTGAATTAGTTGATATTTGGCATTTTATTTTAAGCCTTGCAATTATGCAAAATCAACAAAAAGAACTTATAAACACGATTTCAGAATTTAAATTCAATAAAACAAATAAAAATTTAAATGATATTTTAGAACTTTCAAGAGAATTAATTCACACAAGTAGTGCAAAAGAGCTAAACATAACACAAATTACAGAAATATTTTTAAAGCTAATGTGTAGTTGTGAGTTAGAATTTACAAGACTTTATAAAATCTACATTGGTAAAAATGTCTTAAATAAATTCCGCCAAGATAACGGCTATAAAAATGGAACTTATAAAAAACTTTGGAATGGTAAAGAAGACAATGTAATCTTATATGAACTACTAGAGCAAAATGATATAAACTATGATAGTTTGTATAAAAATCTTAATGAAATTTATAAAAATTTAAAGGATTAATAATGGAAATAATAGGATATTACGATAAAGATAAAAATATTTATGATACTTTAAGCACTGATGGAGCAGGACTTGAGCCAATTTTCTATGATGATAGTCCTATGGCACTTGAAATCATTCGCCATAGCTGTGCTCACCTTTTAGCTGAAGCTATTACACAATTATATAAAAATGCTAAATTTTTCGTAGGACCTTGCGTTGATGAAGGTTTTTATTATGATTTTAAAGTAGATGAAAAAATCAGCGAAGAAGATTTAAAAGTAATTGAAGATAAAATGAAAGAGCTTGCAAAAAAAGGCTCTCCTATGATAAAAAATACAATGAGCTATGAAGCTGCTTGTGAAAAGTTTAAAAATGATGAATTAAAACAAGCAGTTTTAAGTCGTTTAAGTGGAGAAATTAGCACATATTCTCAAGGTGAATTTACCGACCTATGTCGTGGGCCACATTTACCACACACCAAAATGCTTAAGAATTTTAAATTAACAAAATTAGCAGGTGCTTATTTAGGCGGCGATGAAAAAAATGAAATGCTAGTTAGAATTTATGGTATCGCATTTGCAACAAAAGAAGCTTTAAAAGACTATCTAACAATGATAGAAGAAGCTAAAAAAAGAGACCATAGAAAACTAGGAAATGATTTAAAATTATTCACATTTAGCGAACAAATTGGTGGCGGCTTACCATTATGGCTTAAAAATGGTGCAAGAGTTAGAAATAAATTAGAGCATATTTTATATAAAGCTCATAGGGTTAGATTTTATGAGCCTGTTCGTGGCCCTGAATTACTAAATTCTAGCGTTTGGAAAACAAGCGGACATTATGCAAACTATAAAGAAAATATGTATTTTACTAGAATTGATGAGCAAGAATACGGAATAAAACCAATGAACTGCGTAGGACATGTATTCTGCTATAAAAGTGAGGGTAGAAGTTATAAAGATTTGCCTATTAAATTCTTTGAATACGGAATGGTTCATCGCCATGAAATGAGTGGGGCTTTACATGGGCTTTTAAGAGTTCGTGAATTTACTCAAGATGATAGCCATATTTTCTGTATGCCAAGTCAAATAAAAACCTTAGTAAAAGAGATTTTAGATTTTGCTAAAAAAATTATGGTAACTTTTGGATTTGAATGGGAACTAGAAATCTCAACAAAACCTGAAAAATCAATAGGAAGTGATGAGATTTGGGAAGTTGCTACAAAAGCTTTAATGGAAGCTTTAGATGAAGAAGGTATTAAATACGGAGTTGATGAAGGTGGTGGGGCTTTCTATGGTCCAAAAATTGATATTAAAATACTAGACGCACTTAAACGCAAATGGCAATGTGGAACTATTCAAGTAGATTTTAACCTACCTGAAAGATTTGAGCTTGAATATACAGATGAAAACAATGAGAAAAAACGCCCTGTAATGCTTCATCGTGCTTTACTTGGAAGTTTTGAAAGATTTTTAGGCATATTGCTTGAACATACAGCAGGAGAATTACCATTCTTTATAGCTCCAATTCAAGTTATGATTTTACCAGTAGGTGAAAAGCATATTGAGTATTCAAAAGCATTACAAAAAGAATTATTAGAGCTTGGAGTTGATGCTGATATTAATGAGAAAAACGATACTTTAGGTAAAAAAATAAGAAATGCAGAAATGTTAAAAGTGCCTTATATAGCAGTAATCGGAGATGAAGAAATAAACAATAATCAAGTAGCTTTAAGAGATAGAAGAGCTAAACAACAATCAACACTTACAATGGAGGAATTTTTGAAACTAATTAAAGAAAAACAAAACGAGGTAGTATTTTGAGTAAAGAAAAAGATGTATTGTTAAATGAAGAAATAGATTTAGCAGAGGTTAGATGTATAGGTGATGATGGAGCACAATATGGCATAATTAGTAGCGATGAGGCTAATGCACTTGCTAATCGTTTAGGGCTTGATTTGGTATTAATCGCAAAAGATGCTAAGCCACCTGTTTGTAAGATTATGGACTATGGCAAGTTTTGTTATCAGCAAGAAAAAAAGCTAAAAGATGCTAAGAAAAAGCAAAAGGTAGTAGAAGTTAAAGAAATCAAACTTTCTGTAAAAATTGCTCAAAATGATATTAACTATAAAGTTAAACACGCTATTGAGTTTTTAAAATCAGGAAAGCATGTTAGATTTAGAGTATTTTTAAAAGGTCGTGAATTAAGCAATCCACAATCAGGCGAAGAGCTGCTTTTAAAAATTTATGAAGAAATTAGCGATATTGCAAATATGGATAAAGCACCTTTATTTGAAGGTCGCTACATTAATATGCTTTGCACCCCAAAAAGCACTAAAAAATAAAAACTTATCATTAAGGCAATTAATTTGCCTTAATCTTTATAATAATTATTGAAATTTATTGATATTTTTTAAAAAAAATCATTTATATTTATTAATCTTTAAGTTAGATTTTAAGATAATAGCATTTCAATTTTTTTTAAAGGAATGTTATGAAACAAAATTTTAGTGTAACGGGGGGGGGTATTTAAACTCTCATTAATTGCAAGTCTATGTATCTCTTCAAACTTATTTGGTGCAACAATAAATGTTGTAGATAAAGCTAAGGTAGAAAGCTTTGATTTTAAAACTTTTCCAGATATTCATAAACCATTTAATGATAATTTTGGTCCTTTTGATAATAAAAAACCAGATTATTACAAGACAAATCTTAAAAATATCACAGATATTACAGAAGAAAGTGCTGATAATGTAAATGTATATTTTTCAGAAGGATTAAGTAACAAAAATTTTCCTATAAGTTTTGATAATTCTTTTTGGGACTCAAGAAGTAAAACTATTAGTAATAGTAATAATATTACTATAAAAAATTCTTTAATTAAAAGTTATCTCGAAACTGCAAAATTTAATAATGGAAATAATTTTATAGCTGAAAACAGTTTTGTTGATTCATATATCATAAATTTTAAAAATATAAAAGCTGCAAATTCTTATTTAGACTACATAGAAAATGGGCAAGGAATAAAAATTGATTTAACAAATTCTGCCGTTAATTCTATTTACAAAACTACCGGAACAATTGATGCAAATGGAGGACGCATTAATGGAATATCATATTCTAATGTTAATCTAAATGGGACAAAAGATAATTTGGTAAAAGTAGATAATTTTTATGAAACAACAGGATCAATCAATCACGCTGATGTAACAAATATAGAGTTTGGCAAGGATTTAACAATTACAAATTCTAATATAGGATTAATAAATGTTAGTAAAAATTTAACAATTAAAGATTCTACAATAAAAGAGATAAAATCTACTGGAATTTTAGGAATTACAAATTCAAATATAACTACTTCAATAAATTCTTATGATAAGGTAACATTGACTGATAGTATTGTTGGTGGTAAAGTAAATGGTATAAATTCTATTGGTGAATATAAAGGTAGTCTTGATTCTAAAGGCTCTACATTCAATGATGATATTTATGTTACAAAACTAACCCTAAACACTAGTGAGAGCGGAAAGCAAAGCAAGGTAAAGGCTATTAAGACTATAAGAGCAGGTGCTTATGATATAGATAGGCTTGATACAGGTGATAAATATTATATTGGTGGTAGCATTATAGGTGAAGGAACGATTAAAAATAGCACTATAAATATGCAATTATCAGGTTCTAAAGGCTATACAACTTCAGCATTAATTAACCAAGATAATTTTTACAATGAATTTGCTGATGAAAAAAATGAAAATAGCCTAACTATAGCAAACACAAGTAGTATAAACTTAGATAATGTAATAGCTACAAATAGTGTTAGAGCACATACTTTAGATATAAAAAATTCAAAAGTAGCAAAAAGAGTTCTAGCAAATAGCCTTACTTCAAATAACACAGCTTATTATTTAGGAACAAACAAAGAAAGCTACACAGGTGCAATAATCTCAAGAGAAAACACAAGCGGAGCAAACAATGAATTAGTATTACTTA
This sequence comes from Campylobacter sp. RM9331, assembly GCF_020137685.1. Classification (NCBI taxonomy): domain Bacteria; kingdom Pseudomonadati; phylum Campylobacterota; class Epsilonproteobacteria; order Campylobacterales; family Campylobacteraceae; genus Campylobacter; species Campylobacter sp. RM9331. The sequence goes on along the minus strand of NZ_JACGBA010000004.1, from coordinate 29,570 downwards.
ATGTTATGAGTGGTGATAAGCTTGATACAAGCAAAATCAACGCAAACCTACCTTTAGCAATACTTAAAAAAGGAACAGGAACAGCAGAGCTAAAAACTTTCTTTAAAGATTATAAGATTAGCGATGGAATAAGTGATTATGTGATAAATAATGATTATATTGCTAGTGCAATGCTAGGGGATTATCTAACCTATGCAATCACTACTACAAAAAATGGCAAAGTAAGTGATACAGGACTTAATGCAAATAATATTGCTAGCATTGCAAACGGCGATAAGACAAGTGAGCTAGGTAAATTAGTAAATCAAAGTGCAGGTGATTATAATGGTAATGAAGGCTTAAAAGTTGCATTAGATAATCTAGCTAAACAAACAGTTAGTATAAGCCCTGAAACTCCAGACAATTCTAAACCTGATACAGGTGTAACAAATCCTAATAATAAACCAGACAATTCTAAACCTGATACTGGTGTAACAAATCCTGATACAGGTGTAACAAATCCTGAAAATAAACCAGATAACAAACCTGATACTGGCGTAACAAATCTAATTGATAAAAACCAAATAGCAGATGATTTTATAAAAGATATTAAAATCAACAAAAACGCTAAAGCTCAAGCTCAAGTTATTTCAAATGGAATAAATCTAATCAATACTTTTGCTTGGAATAATATGAATAAAAGATTAGGCGAAATTAGAGGTTTAGATAAGGAATTAGGCGTTTGGGCTAGAGCTTATTATACAAACGCAAGTATAGATGATGTAAAACTTAATTCATTTGAAGTTCAATTTGGAGCTGATAAAGCTAATAATTTTGCAGATGGCAATGTAATTACAGGAATTATGGCTAATATTTCTAATTCTAAATCTAGTGATGTTTTAAAAGGAAATAATTACGGGTTTGGTCTATATACAAGCTATATTTCAAACAATGATTTATATGCTGATTTAGTAATTAAAGCAAATCATTATAATGTTAAATACAATTCAGAGCTTTTAAAAGGTTTAAAAGATAGCAAGACAGGATTTATTGCAAGTTTTGAACTTGGTAAAAGATTTGATTTAAATAGATTTTATGTTGAGCCTAGCATAGAAACTATATTTGATTATACACCTAAAACTAACTTAGAAAATAACGCTATAAGCATTACAAGTAAGGCTAATTCTAATTTACATATAAAACCTGCAGTATTCTCAGGATTTAAAGTAAATGATAATGCTAATATAAGACTAGGTGCTGGTTATATTATAGATGTTAATAAGCCAAGTGATTCTATAATAATCGCAAAATCAAGCAAAGCAAGTGAAACAATAAAAGGTAAAAGAGATAATAAATTTTACTTAAATCTAACAGGTGATTATAAGTTTAATGATAATTTAAGATTAAACTTAGGTTACGAAAGAACTTTCGGAGCTGATTTTAATATTGACAATCAAATTAACGCTGTTGTAAGATATACATTCTAATTACAAAATCTTTAGCCTTAGTGCTAAAGATTTCTTTAAATATTTTTATCAAAAATTACATTGACTTTATATTCTAATTTAATAATAAAAATATGCTATCTTTTAAGTGCTTAATAAAAAGCATAAAAATGTTTAAATATTACAATTATGTAAATATTTTTAAAAGGTCATAAATTAAGCAATCCACAATCAGGCGAAGAACTGCTTTTAAAAATTTATGAAGAAATTAGCGATATTGCAAATATGGATAAAGCACCTTTATTTGAAGGTCGCTACATTAATATGCTTTGCACCCCAAAAAGCACTAAAAAATAATAAAGTGGCTTTTAATAGCCACTTTTAAATTCTTATTTTTTCATCTTAGAGCGTGAATATAAAATCAAATCATTACTTGTTTTAATTTGCGAACCTTTTAAAGAATTAATACAATAATTCAAAATATCAGCACAAGCTTTTGCATCACTTAAAGCCCTATGATGAGTGCTAATTATACCTAATTCATTTTTTAAACTATCAAGACCATATTTATCACATTCAATACAACGCCTTGCTAACATAATCGTGCAAAGCTTTCTATTAATCAATGGAGCATTTAAGTATTCAAGACTTTCTTTTGCGATAAAACCATAATCAAAAGATACATTATGAGCTACAAAAATAGCATTACCTAAAAACAATCTAAAATCAGCTAAAACCCTAGCACTTCTAGGAGCATTTTTTAGCATTTGCGTTGTAATTCCTGTAAGCTCAACTATATTTTCAGGCACTTCGTTTGCATAAATAAAGCTTTCAAATTCATCTAAAATCTCGCCATTTTTTATCTTAACAGCACCAATTTCTATAATTTGCCCGTTACTAATTGAGCCTGTGCTTTCAATATCAACAACACAAAAAATCTCATCTTGAATTAATTTATTTCTTGAGTTTAAAAATACTTCTTGATTTTGTTTGAGCGTAATATCAAGCCCTAGCATTAAAAGAGTTTCATAGGTTATCTCAAAATTTAAGGCATTTTCGTATTGGTTTTTTAAATCTTTATAATTAATACTACTTGTAAGTAGCCTTTCTAAAATCTTATCACAATTAGCAATTTGTTTTTTATAAAGCTCGTTATAATCCATCAAAATTCCATTTTTAAAGAATTAATTGCGACCTTGTAATCATTACTACTAAACACATAATTTCCAGCCACAACTATATCAGCCCCTGCTCTTTCAATATCTGCAATATTTAAGCCATTTACTCCGCCATCAACTTCAATGAAGCATTTATAATTATTCTTATCAATCATTTCTCTTAAGGCACTGATTTTTCTAAGAGTGCTTGGTATGAAGCTTTGACCACCAAAACCAGGATTTACACTCATTAAAAGCACCATAGAAACTTCACTTAAAACATATTCAATCTCATTTAAATTCTGGTGTGGATTTAATACTATTGAAGGATTTACGCCATGTTTTTTAATATAATCAATCAATCTTAAAGGATGAGTAGTAGCATCTATATGAAAGCTTAAGAATTTAGGTTTTATATCTAAAAACAAATCAACAAATTTATCAACTTCTCTTACCATCAAATGCACATCTAAAGGAATAGTAGCAACTTTAGCAATAGCTTTTGTAGTGCAAGTTCCAATGCTTAGATTTGGAACATAATGTCCGTCCATTACATCAATATGCAATAAATCAGCACCAGCAGCCTCAACTTTTTTAATATCTTCAGCTAAATTTAAAAAATCAGCAGACAATAAACTAGGAGCAACATACATTTTTTAATCCTTAAAATTATTTTTTATAGAATATCATTAAAACTTAAAAAAAAAATTAAGCTTAAGATGCTATGATTAATACTTTTATTTTTACAAGAACACAAAAAAAGGATTTACGATGTCAAAATTTTGTCAATTAACAGGTAAAGGTCCTATGGTAGGAAATAATGTTAGCCACGCTAACAATAAAACAAAAAGAAGATTTTTACCTAATTTACGCACTATTCGCATTGATTTAGGCGATGGCACAACTAAAAAAATTAGAGTTGCAGCTTCAACATTACGCACACTAAAAAAAAGAAGAGCTAACTAATTTTTATAAAGAATTTTTATGAGCTTTTTTAAAAAGCTAGGCAAATTGCTCGGTTGGGCTGAAAGTGGAAAACCTGAAGTTGATATAAATACCGAGTTTTACGAACAATTAAAACCTTTTCGTCTCCCATTAATAGCAGTTGTTGTAATGATGCTATTTGGGGCGATTGGTTATATGCTTACTAGTAATTTTTCATTACTTGATGGAATTTATCAAGCAGGTATGACTTTTACAACTTTAGGTTATACTGAAGTAGCTACAATCACTCCTGCTGGTAGATTTTTTACGATTTGCTATGTATTATTAGGCTTTGTTACTTTTACTTTTTCAATAGGTATTGTGATTGAAGTTCTAAAAAAAGGCGAATTAACAAGAATTATTAAGGAAAAACGAATGCTATACAAAATAGCAAGATTAAAAAATCATTATGTTATATGTTATCACAACGAATTTACCCAAGAATTAGCAAAACAATTTAAACAAACATATACACCTTTTGTAGTAGTAGATGATATACCAGATTTTGAAAAAATTGCTGAAGCAAATAAATATCCATTCTATATTAAATGCCCACCACATAGTGATTTGGCATTTTTAAAAACACATTTATCAAGTGCGAAAGGAATTATTTCTCTTAGCCCAAATTCTGCTGATAATATAGCAATAATTGCTAGTGCTAGACTATATGAAAAAGATATAAAAAGAATTAGTCCTTATTCTATAATAACGATTTCAAATTCCGAACACGACGCAGCAAGACTTAAAAAACTAGGGGCAAACACGGTTGTATTAGCTACGAAATTAGCAGCTCAAAGACTTAGCGTTGTAAGTGTAAGACCTGAAATGGAAAATCTATTAGAGCAATACTTATACACAAGAGACCAAAGTATTGATATTGAAGAAGTTAAAGTTCCTGATGAAAGTTGGGTTAGATTTAGAAGATTAAAAGATGTAGCTTTTAGACAATTAGCAAATGTTAGCGTAATCGGAATAAAAGATGCAAATAATAATTTTTTACCTATGCCAAAAGGTGATGCAATGATTGGAACGGGGACTAAATTATTGTTAATAGGAACTCCAGAAAGTATTAAAGAAGTTAAAAAAATTATTAAAAATAAGCAAACTCCTGAAAGTTTAAAATAAAATATAAATGTTATCTGTTTGTAATTTATTTTAGTTACCATATTAATACACATTACTAAAAATTAAGGAGAAGTTATGTTACACGAACATAGAGAGTTAATCACGAATTTAAAAGGTAAAGACGCACATTTTGATAAGCTTTTTGAAGCTCATAATGATTTAGACCATAAGATAAAAGATGCTGAAGAAGGTAGAATTCATTTAGATGATTTAGAAATAGCTAGAATGAAAAAGGAAAAATTAAAATTAAAAGATGATTTAAATAATTATTTAAATTCTATTAAAAATAAAGCTTGATGGGGGGGGGTATTTATGTTTTTTAACAAAGATAACACCCTCCAAAATGAATTGCAGGAAAAACTAAATAGAGCAATAGCAGAAAAAGAAAAGTTAGAAGCTGAAATTGCGAAATTAAAAAATGAAATTACTGCAAAGGCAAATAACGAAGAAGAAGATAAAATCAAATTCTCACTATTTGACATTATGGTAAAAGGTATGAAAGAAAGCGTTTCTTTTGTTCAAAAAGATATTGAGGGTGATTTATCAAGAGCTCAAGAAATAGAAACTCTTTCAGCAGATTGTGTAGATATGATAGTAAATCTTAAACAAGTATCTGAAAGTATCATAACATCACTTGAAAAAATCACTGAATCATCAAGTAAATCTCGTGATACTGCACAAAATCTCCATAGAAGCGTTGATGAAATTACAAATGTAATTAATTTAATCAAAGATGTATCAGACCAAACCAATTTGCTAGCTTTAAATGCAGCTATTGAAGCAGCTCGTGCTGGTGAGCATGGTCGTGGTTTTGCTGTGGTTGCTGATGAAGTTAGAAAACTAGCAGAAAAAACCCAAAAAGCAACAGCTGAAGTAGAAATGAATATCAATTTATTAAAACAAAACGCTAATGAAATGTTTACGCAAAGCGAATCGGTAGAGCAAATATCACAAGATTCAAACGCACACATTGGAACATTTTCGGAGCAATTTGATAGATTATCGCATATATCTAAAGATATTAAATTTAATGCGAGTGCTATCAAATACGAAGTATTTACATCTTTAGTAAAACTTGACCATATCTTATTTAAAGCAAATGGATATGCAAATGCACTAAGTGAAAATCCAACAAAATTAAGCGACCATTTTAGTTGCCGTCTTGGTAAATGGTATCAAAATGAAGGTAAAGAAATGTTCGGACATCTTCCTTTATATTCTAAAATTGATACTCCGCATAAAAATGTTCATGAAAGCATTAATCAAGCACTTGGATATATTGCAAACAAACAAACTAATAGCAAAGAAATTATTGAGCTTTATAAAGAAGCAGAAAAATCAAGTCTTGAATTATTTATGATTTTTAGACATTTATTAGGCGAATTTATTAAAAAATAATTCACTAATCTTATTAGGGTTTTAGCCCTAATAAGTCTGTATATTTACAAAATTTATACTTCATCTGATACTAAAATCAACTTTTATTTTTATTTAACAACCCTTTAAAATACTAATATAAAGCTAAAAATAACTTTTATAGTTCTATCTACTCCTAGAAATTATCGGCAAAATATCTTAGTTTAAAATATACATTTTGACATAATTAGCAGAATTTAAAAATTAATTACATAAAAAAATATCCAACCAACAAACTCAAAAATATATTAATTGAAAATATTTTAAAGCAATAAAATCTTTATTAGTTATATCAAATAAAAAAGAAAATAATTGTGATAGTAAAAATAAATTCTAATTCGTAATAACTATTACGAATTAGAATTCTTCATTAGAATTTATAGCTAAAGCCTAAGCTACCTTTTAATTCTTTATCAGAATTTGTGTAAAGATTGCTTCCTAAATTGATATTAAAACTAGCATTAGGGTTGATTTTATAATCTACACCAAAATTTAAATTCACACTTGTATCGCCCTTTTTACCTTCAATGATATTTTCTTTAACTTCATCTATTAACAACATATCAGGCTTTTTAGTTAGTTCTTTGCTAAGTGCAACAGATAAAAATCCATCAAGGCTATCTAACATAGACACTCCACCTTCTAATTTAGCTGATAAAGTATGCTTTAATTGGCTATCCCCACTTATACTAAGACCATTTGTGCTAATTGCAGTCGGCTTATAAGAAGTCAAATCATATCTTAAACTTGGCTCAAAATAATATTTATCCCCAAATCTAACCCCACTTTCAAAACTAGCTGTATAAACATTGTGATTTTTATCAGCTTTAATTCCTAATTTATCTGCCTCATAAGAGCTTGATATATTGTGGTAAAAAGCATTAGCACCTATAAACACTCCATTATTAAATACATTCATAGCATATAAACCAATGCCTTTTGAATCGCTATTAGCATCTACATTTCCTTTAGTTTCAGCCGTTCCAAAACTAGCAGCTACACCTAAAGTTAAATTAGAATTGCTAAGTTCATTTGTCTTATCAGCACCAACATTAAAATTCTTATAACGAATTGAACTATATTCGTATTTGTTATATCCCATTTGATTATCTAGCCAAAATCCATTACCTACTTTTTGATTTTTCACCAATCTTAATCTATTGTTTAATGTATTGTTTTTAGTATTTGCTATGTAATCAGGGCTTGTTAGAATGAAATTAGCCGTCCCAACAGCGTCTTTATCAAAATCTATTAAATCAAACATATCGCCTAAAACAACTTCTAAACTAGAAGTATTAACATTATTGCTATTAGCACCATTTGCTATATTGCCTAAATCTTGACCCGAAATAACACTATCAACATTACTCTCATCTATTAAATCATCGCCTTTAATACCAATGCTCCAAATAGCATTTCCTTTAGCATTAGGATTAAAATGCGTAAATCTATCGGCTAATTCATAATTTGCCACTTTTGTTTGATAAGTTACTTTAAAAAAGTCCTTGCTAATTCCTGATTGAGAATTTGCATCACTTCTTTGTGAATTAGTAGTGTTATTAACTATTGCTATAGGGATAAAACCTTCTTTATCTTTTAGCATAGTAAGGTTTGTATTAGCAAGTTGTATTGTATTGTTAGCACCACTTATAGCTTCTCTTACTATTATAGCTCCACTATAAATATCGTGGAATGAAGTATCAATTCCACCACCATAAATATAAAACTTAGAATTATTAGCTACTAAAGTATTTACTGCTACTTGACCTTTTATATGAGTATTTGTTGTATCTAGCTTATCAACCCTTACGCCGCCATTTAATTCTGATTGTTTTGTAGTGTAAGTTCCGCTATCTTTTTGTATATTAGCATCATATACATTACTTGAGCTATCATCTTTGCCTAAAAGCTTAGAATTAATAGTAGAGTTTGCAATATTTACTAAATTAGAATTGATATTTGATGAGTTGATAGTAGAGTTTGTAATGCGTGCGGAATTTGATTTGATATTTTCTGCTGTAACATTTAAATCTTTTATATTTAAATTCTTAGTAATATCAACTTGATTTGCCGTAATTACATTACCTTTTTCCATAGATTTACTTGTATCAAGGCTAAAGATTGCATCAGTAGCACTAACTTTACCACTGAACTGATTTCCTTGATTAGCATATAAAGTTTTACCTACATTTAAATCTTTTTCAAATGTTGTATTATCTACGCTTACATCATTTGTGGTAGTTGTTATTCCACCAAATTTACCCCCACTACCTTTAATATCACTCAATTCAACATCGTTTGTATAAACTACTTTATTACTAATTAAGTCCCCATTACCTGTGATTTTTGATGAAATCGTCCCATCAACTATCTCAATAATACCTTCATTTTTAATATCGCCTGTGATTTGAGATTTGCCATTAAGTGCTAGGTAAGTAGTATCATCAAGTAATGTTAAATTATTTGCCGAACTTCCCTCATCAAGAGTAATTTTTGCATTATTTTTTAAAGTCAAATCATTAAAATAACTAGCTTTAATATCTGACTTACAATTTGTATTATCCTTGCAATCAATTGTAGTAGCTCCATTAAATTTTGTATTAAGTGCATTAAGATTGCTTACTACAACTTCGCCATTAAATATAGATTTACTCGTATTAATAGTGTTAGCATTAACTTTTGAATCTTTAGAGAATGTAGTGTCTAAAACTGCTTCAATTGTATTGGCATTAACTATAGAATTAAATTTAGAATTATTAGACTTTAAAGTATCTTTTACATTAACTTCTTTATTAAATACTGATTTTTCTGAAGTTATATTATTTGCCGATACAAAACCATTAAAAGTTGAGCCGCCATTTGCAATTATGCTATTAGTTGCAGTGGTTGTGCCGTTAAATACTGAACCGCTATTTGCCGTGATAAAATCTGATTTTATATCTTTTTCAAATGTAGCCTTATCATTTGCTGTTAGTTTGTGTGCTGTAAATGTATCGCTTATGGTTGCATTTGTAACGCTTAATTCATTAAACTTACTATTATTAAGACTTGAAGTGCAATCAGTATTTTTACAATTAATATCCACTAAACCTTGAAAATTAGTGCTATTAGCCGTTAATTTCTCTACATTTACTTTAGATGTAGCACTAAAAACACTATTAGCATCAGTAGTTAAACTAGAAGTATTTACTAAAGCTTTAAAGGTTGAGCCTGTAGAGTTTATAGAATTACTTGCATTTACACTACCGCTAAAAATTGAATTAGTAGAAGTGATAGTATTTGCTGTAACATTTGCAAAGCTTGAATTATTTTTAGCTGTTAGAGTAGCTGTATCAATTGCATTAGCAAATGTTGAACTATCAGCTGTAATTGAATTATTCTTAACTATGCTTCCATTGAATGTAGAACCTACTGCATTAATATCTGTTGCATTGACTATGCTTGTAGTATCAAATATAGAGCCTTTTTGAGCGTCTAAGAATGCAGTTTTTACTTCTTTTTCAAATGTAGCACCATTTGAAGTAATTTTGTTAGTTGCATTTACATTTCCTACAAATTTTGAGCCACTATTAGCAGTTATGCTATCGGTTGCAGTGGTTGTGCCGTTAAATACTGAACCACTATTTGCAGTAATTGTATTTGCACTTACATTTTTTGCGAATGTTGTATCACTTGAAGTAATTGAATTACTTGCTGTTATAGTGTTATTAAATATAGAATTTTTAGAACTTTCTAAATCTTTTGTATTTACCAACCCATCAAATGTAGCACCATTTGAAGTAATTTTGTTAGTTGCTGTAGTAGTTCCTACAAATTTTGAGCCACTATTAGCAGTTATGCTATCGGTTGCAGTGGTTGTGCCGTTAAATACTGAACCACTATTTGCAGTAATTGTATTTGCACTTACATTTTTTGCGAATGTTGTATCACTTGAAGTAATTGAATTACTTGCTGTTATAGTGTTATTAAATATAGAATTTTTAGAACTTTCTAAATCTTTTGCTGTAACTTCTCCATTAAATATAGCACCACTTGAAGTAATTTTGTTAGTTGCATTTACATTCCCTACAAATTTTGAGCCACTATTAGCAGTTATGCTGTCATTAGCCTTTGTATTCCCATTAAATATAGAACCATTTTCAGCAATAATAGTGCCTGAAGTTATACTGCCGTTTAAATTCGCACCATTTGTTGCCTTTAACTCATTAGTTACATTAATATCTGCACCTATTGTAGAAGTTCCTATTTCTGCATTAGTTGCTGTAAGTTTGTTTGTATTATCTATTTTAGAATTTTTTATATCTAATTTTGTTTTTGCATTAATATTTGCATTATTTGAAGTTGTAATATTATTAAGAGTAACATTTTGAGCTATTATATTGTTATCTTTATTTAATCCGCTATTTTCAATATTTACTTTATCTAAAGTAACATTTGCAAGATTGGTAGCTCCCGTTGCCCCACCTATACTAACATCTTTGAATATTCCACCAATAATTGTTAAAGAACCATTTTTATCGCTTTTACTATTAGCATTTATAGATTGATTAGTAAGATTTGTATCGGTAATTATAACATTTGCACCATCTTTTATAACAATCTTATGTGAAGTTGGAGTGGAAGTCGTTTTTGATAAATCCATATTATTAATATTAATTTTATTATCCAAAACTATATTACCACTAACATCTATTTTGCTAGTATTATCTAATAATAAATTACTAAATATAACAGTTGTTCCCTCTATATTAACTTTTGATATATTACCTTGCAAATTACTAGAAGAATCTCCTATAGTAATACCACTACCCTCAGATTTTAATGTAACATTTGAACCATTCGTGCTATTATTTGTAACTTTTTTTATAGTAGAACCACCTTGCCAATTATGAAAAGTAGAAGTTTCATCTATTTTTAATTCACCAACAATAGCATTGCGAAAAGTATTTGTAAAACTAGATTTATTAGATAACTCAAAAACATCAATATCCATTATTCCATTTTTTCTAATAATTGAATTATCTAATGATAAATTACCTATTTTAATCGCTTGTGTCCCATCAACAACATCTATTGTAGAATTATTTTTTAAAATCATATTATTTACTTTAAAAGAGTTGCTGTTAGCTGAACTTAAATTAAATTTTAACTTATCTCCTATAATAGTATCTACATCAGTTTTACTATTTGCACTGCTGCTTTTAAAAGTACTATTAACTAAATCAACTTTTCCAGTAGAAGTTAGACTTCCAGTAATATCAAGAGTTGCTCCATTACCAATAATATCTTGAGTTGTATTGTATGGAGTTTTAACTTCTATAGTTTTACCATCAATATTACAAGGGTTCTTGTCGTTACATACAGTGTTTAATTCTTCAGCGTGTAAATACCCCCCCCCGCTGATTGCTAAACAAGTTAATAAAGATAAACTTAGTTTATTTCTCATAATTATTCCTTGAATTAAAATCTTTTAATATTATCAAAATTTAACTTTAAATCTATGAAAATAATAAAAATTTGTAAATATTTGTTAATTAGTAATTTCTTTTTAAGTTTAGTTTTAGAATTTAAAATATAATCTTTAAATTCCAATTATTTATATTAGCATTTAAAAGGAGCTAGGTTGAAAGAGTATTTAACAAAATTTATTGATAACAATTATAAAGAATTTCATAAAAAATTAGTTTTTAGCAAATATGAAATTTTAGGAGTTCGCTCAAATATATTAAAAGACTACGCAAAAAAACTTCAAAAAGAAAATACCTTTGATGAATTTTTTAATAAGTTTTTAAAAGATGAGAAATTTTATGAATATCTACAAATAATTGCCTATGGGATTAATTATGAAAAAGACTTCTCAAAAGCACTAAAATACACTAAGCTTTATTTAGATTTCGTTGATAATTGGGCTAATTGTGATACTTTAGTGCCTAAAAGCTTTAAAAATCAAGATATAAAAGCTTTTGCAAATGAATTAATTTGCGAAAACCATATATACAAAATTCGTTTTGGGATAATTTGTTATATGAAATTTATCGCTTATAAAGATGGGTTAAAAGCTATATTTAGTATAAAAAGTGATGAATATTATATAAATATGGCTAGAGCTTGGTATTTTCAAGTAGTTTTAGCTAAAGAATTTGAATTAGGCATTTCGTTTTTAAGTTCGCACAAATTAGACGCTAAAACACTTAAAATGACTTTACAAAAATGTAAAGATAGTTACCAAATTAGCCAAGAGAATAAAGCAAAACTAATGCAGATTTTAGTCTAATCAAGCCTTAGTTTTGTCTAAAAACTTAGCCACTTCGGTATTAGTTTTTAGCAATTCATCAATGCCTAAATGCTTAATCTCATCAGCCATTTTTAATAAATCTTTATGCTTTTTAATATCTTTATTTATATTATTGTAATCATCTTGCATAGCTAAAGCATATTTTAAAGCATCTTTGCTTAGCCTTGTTGTCCCGCTATCACTTGCAAATGGATTTATGCTTTGTAAAAATCCTATGAATTTCTTTTCTTTTTCATTATACATAGAAAAATCAGGGCTAAAAGCAAGTTCTTTATCAACGCTAATATTTTTTGGCTCGAAACTAAGCTCTATTACGCTAAAGCCATCTGCTTTTATGCTTTTAGCATATTCTAATTCTTCGTTATTTTTATAAATATTTGTGATTTTATATTTGCTAATATCATTTATATAATCAAAGCTAACCTTGCTGTAACCAAAATCTATGCTAATGCCACTTGGATAATCTTGATTGTTGTGAGTAATGTGCGTAAATAAATCATAATAATGTTTAATAGTATCGGCTAAATCAATATTGCTAAATGTCTTGCCCGAATCTTTCATCACCGAATATACATTCATTTTTTCATTAAATCTAACTATTTCTTTTAGTGTGCTTGAGTGGATTTTAAAATCATCTGGTAACCCTGAAGCCTTGTTAAAATCAGCACCCATAAAGCCATCATTATCTACGCTATAGCCAAACTGAATGCTAGATTTTGCTTTATTTAATTCGTTTTTATAATCAAGCTCATTTTTTATACTATTATTTAAAGTGCTTAGTAAAGTTGGCGTATTATTTGATATAGTTTTTGTCGTAACTTTGGCTAATTCATTTGTAAAAAACTCAGATGATATTTGTTTGCTTTTTTTTATTTTGGTATCATTAAATAATGCAATATTTTCTACTTTCATTAAAACTCCTTTAATTATTTGTTTAATAGCAAATAATATTCCTAAAGTTTAGTTTAATGCTCTCGTTTTAAATTCTAAAAACTGCTTTAACTCATCATCTAAAAATACACTTATGGTATCAAAAACCCTTTTATGATAATCATTTAGCCAATTAATCTCATCTTGATTTAATAATTTTTTATCAATCAAATCAAGCTCAAAAGGATAAAGCGTAACTATATCAAAGCTCAAAAAATCTCCGTATTCACTGATAAAACAATGCTTACTAATTGCTAAATTCTCAAGTCTAATTCCGTATTTGTTATTATGATACAAACCTGGCTCAATTGATGTTAGCATACCCCTTTTTAATTTAGTATGTTCGCTAATATTAGCATTTAACGATAAAACTTGTGGACCTTCATGAACATTTAAAAAATATCCTACCCCATGCCCTGTGCCGTGCAAATAGTCAAATCCGTATTGCCATAATTCTTTTCTTGCAATGCTGTCTAATAAAGGCATTTTTATATTTTCGGGTGCTATGGTTTTTGATATTGCGATATGTGCTTTTAAAACCAAAGTATAATCTCTAATTTGCTCTAAACTTGCGTTTTTTATCTTAAAAACTCTCGTAATATCAGTAGTGCCGCACTCATATTGAGCCCCACTATCAAGTAATAATAAACCTGATTTATTAAGTAATTTTGAAGTTTTTGTGTTTGCTTTATAGTGAATTATTGCGGCGTTTTCATTAAATGCTGCGATAGTATCAAAAGAATTGCTGATAAAATACTCATTTTCTTGTCTAAATTGCGTTAGAACTTCATCAATTTTTAGCTCATCAACCAAGTCTAAATTAATATTTTCTAAGTAATAATTAAACTTAGTTAATGCAATAGCATCAATTATATGAGCTTGTTTTATGTGCTTTATTTCCACATCATTTTTACAAGCTTTATGTATGGTGCTAGGCAAGATTTCATTTACTAAATTTGCATTTATTAAGCTAATAATTTTTGCATTCGTATTGGCAAAATCACACAATACATTACCACTTAAACTAGATAAATCCGAATAAAACTCATCGTAATTTTTATAAATTATATTTAAATCTTTTTGAATATTTTTAAGTTTTGTTGGCTCTATATAACAAATCGCATTAGTTTGTGAAATTATCATATAGCTTAAAAATACTGGGTTAAATTCCACATCTTTACCACGATAATTTGTAAGATAAGCTATGTCGCTAAGGCTTGAGATTACGCAATAATCAATATTTTTATTTTTTAATTCATCTTGGACTTTTTTTATTTTATTAGCACTTAAATCACTTATGAATTTTTCGTTTTGCTTATAGATTGGCTCTTGTGGGAGTTGTTTATCGTAAAAATCTTTATAAAAATTATCATAATCTATTATATTAACAAGGTTTTTTAGCTTTTCATAATTATTTTGAGATATGGTTTTTAAATCAATTAAAGCCTTTTTGGTACTTAGATTGTTTTTAATATAGTCTATATAATCAGGGCTTTTGATTAATCTAATGCTATCTTTTAACTCATTTTCAGCTTGTAAAAAATATCTACCATCAGTAAATAAAATTGCATCATCAAGGCTAATTAAAAGCGAGCCCGCAGAACCGCTAAATCCACTTATAAATTCTCTAAGTTTAAAATATTCAGAAATATACTCACTCAAGTGATAATCAGCCGTTAGTATTAAAGCAAAATCAGCATTATTGATTTTTAAAATATCTCTTATTTTCGTAAGCATTTTATCTCCTTAGTAATATCCTAAACATAAAGTGTTTGTGAGTTTGATTTTTTTCTCAAAAGGCTCGGGTGCAAAATAACAACATTTTTCTATATAAATATGAGAATTTAAAGGTATTTTTAACTTTGTAAAAAAATCATTTAAATCAATAAATTTTATCCCTGCAATCTCTACTAATTTTATTACATTTAAAAGATTTGAATTATTATTTGGATTTAAATGTGATGGCGCTAGATTACTCATAGAACAAAATGCACTAGCTAATACTAATCCACTTAAATTAGAGCATTTAGGGATTAAATTCTCATACTTTTTAGCTATTGTATTTTTATCTAAAAATACAATTCTAGAATTTGGATATTGTGCGTATTTTATATTTTTCCAAAATTTATAAGCATTTTGAGAAATATCAGCTAGGGTAAAAAGTTCTTTGTTTAATATATAGTTTTCTAAAGTTTGATTATTTGGGAGTGTTATTTTATTCATAATATTTTGAGTGCCGAAGCACTCAATTATTATACTAGCTCAATATAAGCTAAAGTAGCCGCATCACCACGGCGAGTTCTTGTTTTAATAATTCTTGTATAGCCACCATTTCTTTCTTTGTAATTTGGAGCTATTTCATTTACTAATTTATTTGTGCATTCTTTGTCTTGTAAAGCTGCAAATACTGCTCTATGAGCGTTAAAATCTCCAACTCTTGCACGAGTGATTAGTTTTTCAATGTATGATCTTAATTCTTTAGCTTTTTCTAAAGTTGTTTCAATCTTACCATTTTTGATAATTGCAATGCTTAAATTCTTTAGTAAAGCTGCACGATGAGTGCTAGTACGACCTAGCTTTCTATATCCATGTCCGTGTCTCATTTATTATCCTTTAATTTCTTTTATTTTTTCAATAAGTTTATCTTTATAAGCATCTACAGAATTTGAACCTATCGGATAGCCTATTTCTTTCATAGCAGTAGTAATTTCATCCACTGATTTTTTACCAACATTTTTTAAATTATTTACATCGCTTTCACTCATTAAAGCTAATTCGCCTATAAATTCAATGCCAGCTTTTTCTAAACCATTATTACTTCTTACGCTTAAACCAAGTTCCTTAACGCTTTTTAATAAAGGAGATAAATCAATTTCTTCAGTTGTTTCTTCCCCTATTAATCTAGGACTTGTAGTTGCAATTTTATTAAATACCATCATTTGTTGATACATAGCATCTAAAGCATTTTTAAACGCATCTTCAGGTGTAATTTGACCATCAGTTGTTATTTCAAATACAATTTTTTCATAATCAGGATTATCTTCGTGTAATACCTTTTCTATTGAATAATTTGCATTTCTAACTGGTGTAAAAAACGCATCAAGAGCTATAAAACTACTATCAGTTTTTTCTCTTAAATCTTCGCTTGCTACATAGCCAATACCTTTTTCAATAATTAATGTGAAGTCTAATTCAGTGTCTTCATTTATAGTAGCAATGTAGTTATCAGGATTTACAACTTCAATTACATTATTAGCTAAATCACTACCTTTAATTTCTCTTGGCCCTTTAAAGCTAAAGCTTACTTCTTCTCTTTTACTATCTTCGTTTTTAATTTTAAAACGCATATTTTTAATATTAATAATAAATAAAGAAATATCTTCTACCATACCTCTTTTGCTATCAAATTCATGGCTTACTCCATCAATTTTAATAGCAGTTGCTGCATAGCCAATTGCACTAAGGCGTAAAAGCCTGTGCAGTGGATGTGCTAATGTAATGCCAAAACCAATTTCAAAAGGCCAAGCACTAATGCGTGCTTTATTTTCGCCGATATTTTCAATAGTAAAATCATTTGGCATATGAGCTGTTGTAACTACTTTTCTCATTTGCTACTCCTTATTACTTAGAGTATAGCTCTACTATGAATCTTTCCTCAACAGGAATGACAACTTCTTCTCTCTCAGGTTTTCTTGTGAAAATTCCATATTTTTTATCTTTTTCAACATCAACCCACTCAACAATACCTGTTTGATTTGTAAGCTCAACTGCTCTTACTATTTGAGGATTGTTTTTGCTTTTTTCTACAACTTCAATTTTAGCGCCTGGTAATACTCTATAACTTGGAACATCTACTCTTTTACCATTTACTAAAATATGTCCGTGAGTTACAAGTTGTCTTGCAAAACGGCGAGTTGTAGCAAAACCCATTCTATAAACAACATTATCAAGTCTTTGTTCTAAGAATTGAATTAAAATAGAACCTGTATTTCCATCTTTTCTAGCAGCTTCTTGGAATAATTTTCTAAATTGCTTTTCGCTTACACCATACATAAATTTAGCTTTTTGCTTTTCTCTTAATTGTAAGCCGTATTCGCTAATTTTACCTCTTCTTTGACCATGCTGACCTGGTGCATAAGGTCTTTTATCTAAAGCACTCTTACCAGCTAGTCTTCTTTCACCCTTCATTGCAAGGCTAACGCCTAATCTTCTTTCAATTTTCTCTACTGGTCCAGTATATCTTGCCATACTATTTCTCCTATATTCCTATACTTATATTATACACGACGGCGTTTTGGTGGTCTGCAACCATTATGTGCTAATGGTGTAATATCTTTTAAGAAAGTAACTTTAATACCTTCAACTGCACCAACACTCTTAACAGCAGTTTCTCTACCGCTACCAGGACCTTGAACACGAATACCAACTTCTTTAATTCCGTGTTCTTTAGCTTTATTTAAAGCATCTTCAACCGCTTGTTGAGCAGCAAATGGAGTTGATTTTTTAGACCCTTTAAATCCTAAACCACCTGCACTACTCCATGCAATTGCATTTCCCATTTCATCTGTAACTGTTACCATTGTATTGTTAAAAGTTGCACTAATATATACTACACCTTTAGCAATATTCTTTTTAACTACTTTTTTCTTAACTACTTTTCTCTTAGCCATTATCTATCCTTACGCTTTTGCACCAACGGTTTTTCTCTTACCTTTGCGAGTTCTAGCATTTGTTTTAGTTTTTTGACCACGCACTGGTAAACCTTTTCTATGTCTTAAACCACGATATGAACCTAAATCCATTAAAGCTTTAATGTCCATAGCAACTTGTTTTCTTAAATCACCCTCAACTAAATAATGTTCTTGGATTTCTTTACGAATATTTGCTGCTTCATCTTCGCTTAATTCATATACACGCTTGTTTGGATCTATTCCAACTGCTGCTAAAATTTTGCGTGAAGTAAATAAACCTATACCATAGATATAAGTTAAGCCATATTCAATTCTTTTTTTCTTTGGTAAATCAACACCTGCAATACGAGCCATACCTTATCCTTGTCTTTGTTTGTGTTTTGGATTTTCGCAAATAATACGAACAACGCCTTTTCTCATAACGACTTTACATTTGTCGCACATTTTCTTAACAGATGGTCTTACTTTCATCTTGTCTCCTAAAAAATAATTTGCTTTCCACTTTTTTACAATCTGCATTTTTAGGTATCACGAATTACCAACTAATATTTAAATGGTGGAAAATTCACTCAAATATTACTTCTTCACACAGATAAATTGCAAAAGTACTAATACTATCAAAACAAAATTAATATAGGTTTAAATATTAAATTTATTTGTCTTTGATAATTCTAAAAATTTCTTAGCAATCTAATCTCAAACTATTATTTAAGAATTAATTTATAGATTTTACTTTTTTAATTCATAAAGTTTTAGATAACTTTTAAAGTATGTGAAATATCCCAATATAAATGAAGTTTAAAAATCCTAGATAAAAATAAAATAGAGCATATAATAAAAATTATTTAGCACCATTTAAAGTGCTAAATTATTTAAAAAATTGTAGTTTTAACTAAAAGAAAAAATAGCCAATAGCATATAAAACTGGATATAATATAAACGATCCAATAGTCATGTTTATCGCCATTTTAAAGCAACTTACTGGTCTAGCCATGTTTATTAATACATTTTTATCGGTTACATTTGCATTGTTTTCAAAAATCATCTTATGAAACGCTACACAAAACTCACCTTCTTTAAATTCTGAAACATTATTTATAACTTCTAAACTATTCATTTTAATCTCCTATGTGTTTAATTCTTGCGTATGGAATAGAATTATAAACAACTGCTAATTCACTACCATAATTACTTGCAATGTTTTTGAAATTTTCTTCATATTCTGCTAAAGCATTTTTATAAGTATCTCTTGTTTTGTCTGCTGATTTGCACCAAAATAAAAAAATCAGCCACACAGGAATACTTATAAATTTCACAAATGATAAAAACCCAACTACGAATGATAAAAAAGTAGCAAGTCCTGCCCCTCCTAAGGTTTTATTAACCAATTCATCTTGTTTTTTTATAACTTCTTCTAACTCGCAATTAATATCATAAACCGGATAAGCCGCATAAACACACTTTAAAATTATTTCATCCTTTTTTGATAGCTCATCTAAATCTATGCTCTCACCATTAGGGTTTGGCTTACCGATAATCGCAAGGGTGCCTTTTATATTAAAGCAATTATTTATTTTAGTTTCTGAATTAATTATAGTTTCTGCATTGATTTTAGAATTAGTATTATAAGAACCAAACCAACCTTTACTAATTTTACCATCTACACTACCTTCTGTGCGTGCAGTCCCAAAAGTTTCCGTGCTTTCAACATAATTGTCTCTTACTATGTTTAAAACACAGTTATAGCCTAAATAACTAGCCACATCTTTAAGTGATTGTTCTGCATCTTTGTAACTCACACCAGAAGTAACCGTAATTTCAAGTTCGCTTATATGAATTAAGCTATATTGCGTTACGGCACCAACATCTACTAATAAAACTCCATTAAACAAATCATATTTGTTTTCATTTTGATTTTCATTTGTTGTTAAATCACTCATTTTATCTCCTTTAGAGTGATTATACCCCCCCCCAAGATAAATGAATGGTAAAAAAATAATTTAGAAGTTTAGCACCATAAAAAGTGCTAAATTATTTGTGTCTATAAGTAATGCGTCCTTTATCAAGACTATAAGGAGTTAGCTCAACTCTTACTCTATCTCCTGGCATAATTTTAATATAGTGCATTCTCATTTTACCCGCAATGTGGCATAAAATTACGTGTTTGTTATCAAGCTCAACTTTAAAAGTTGCATTTGGTAAAGCTTCAATAACTTCGCCGTCAATTTCTATTACATCATCTTTAGCCATAATTTTCCTTTGTAAAAATGTAAAGGTCAATAATAACATAAAAACTATTAAAAAACTAAATTTATTATTAAATAAAATAATTTAAAATAAAAGTTTATTTCACACAAGGATAAAGTTATGAAAAGAAGAACATTTTTAACTTTATCGTCTGCAGTTGCAGCAAACACTTTACTAAGTGCGAATGAAACACCTTTAGTAAATAATACTCAAGCAACAAAAGACGATAGTAAAGAATACATTGTAAGCTTAAAACATAATTTAAGCGAATTAGGCGAAGTTAGCAAAATATGGCTTCCATTACCAAAATCACGCTCATATCAATACCTTACAAGTGATATTGTAAATAGTGGAAATTACAATGAAATTTATTTAAGTGATTTTGAAACTAATAGTTTATATGCAAGTTTTTCTAATGTAAAAGCTGAATTAATAACACAATTTAGCATTAAAACTCACGATAGAATTACTGATTTTTCTAAAGTTAATTTTAATGAAAACGAGAAATTAGACGAAAGTATCGCACAATATTTAAAACCAAGCGAACATATTTTTACTAGTGGAATAGTAAAAGAATATGCACTAAAAATTACAAAAGGTATAAAAGGCGATTTAGAAAAAGCAAAAGCTATTTATGATTGGGTAGCACTTAATTTTACTCGTGATGAGAGTGTAATTGGGTGTGGAATTGGTGATGCTAAGGCTATTTTAGAAAGTAAAAAACTTTATGGCAAATGCACTGATATTAGCTCTGTTTTTGTAGCACTTTTAAGAAGTATTAATATTCCTGCTAGAGAGTGCTTTGGAATTCGTTTAGGTGCGAGTAGATTTTATGCTGCAATGGGTAGTAAAGAAAATATAACAAAAGCTCAACATTGTAGGGCGGAGTTTTATCTAAAAGGCTATGGGTGGATTCCTTGCGATCCTGCTGATATAGCTAAAGTTAAATTATCTTTAAACCTAGATAATAATGATAGTGGTATACAAAAATTAAGAGAATTTCAATTCGGAAATTGGGAAATGTGTTGGTGCGAGTTTAATACTAAAAGAGATTTCGTGTTAATTCCACGCCCAGCTCAAGCACCGCTTAATAATTTTGGCTATGTATATGCTGAAGTTGATTCAAATACTATTGATTATTATTCACCTAATGAATTTGTATATGAATACACTTCAAAACAAATATGAAAAAATATTTAATATCAATGTTTATCTTAGCTATTAGCTCTAGCCTTTGTTGTGTTGGAGCTATTAGCTTTTTGATATTTGGAGTAAGCCTTGTTAATTTTGATTTTTTAGCACCTTTTAGAGTATATTTGGGGATTGCAACCTGCATTTTATATTGCATATTTGTCTATAAAAAACTAAATCAAAAAAATAAAATCAGATTATTTTTAATAGGACTTGCATTATTATTTATCGTATTTTATCCTGAAATTATAGGAGCAATGATTTGAAAAAAATATTATTGTTAAGCTTATTTTTAAGTGTTTTAAATGCTTATGAATACACTTTAGAAATTCCTAAAATACATTGCCCATTATGCACGGCAATTGTTAGAAAGGCACTACTAAAAATTGATGGAGTAAATAAAGTAAATGTTAGTTTAGAAAATAAAACAGCGATAATTAAAAGCGATAAAGAACTTAACGAAAGCATAATAAATCAAGCACTTTTTAATACAGGCTATCAAGGAATACTTAAATAAATCCTATTTTAAAAAGAATTTAAAATAGGATTAAAAATTAATTTTGATATGGAACTAATTTAATATCTGTCTTTAATAATTCGTTCATTCCACCATCAAGATTTATTATATTAGTAAAGCCGTTTTGCTCAAGCATTTTAGTTACCATTGCACTTCTTTTACCACTTCTACACATAATTGCTATTTTGCTATCTTTTGAATAATTTTTACTAATTTCATTCAAAAAATCAGGATTAATACTTCCATTTTCGTTTAGAAATGTTATCAATTTTGCTTTATTTACAACACCTGTTGCAGCGTATTCACTAGGCATTCTAACATCAATTACAGCATAATCACTATTAGTAAAATCAAATTCCTTGATATTTTGTGTGATTACCTCAGCATTTAAACAAACAAATAAACTTAAACCCAATAATATTTTTTTCATTTTTAAGCCTTTAAAGTATTAAATATCCTATCTCCAGCATCTCCAAGACCTGGGATAATATAACCTTTTTCATTCAATCCTTTATCCAAACAAGCAGTAATTAATGCTACATCAGGATGAGCTTTTTTCATTCTATCTCTTGCCTCAGGAGTTGCAATGATACTTGCAAAAATTATTTTTTTGACACCAATTGATTTTAATCTATCAACAGCTGCAATAGCACTTCCGCCAGTTGCAAACATAGGGTCAATTATAATTGCAGTTTTATTTTGCATATCTTGTGGGTATTTTTCAAAGAAAAATTCAGGTTCAAGCGTTTCTTCATTGCGTTGAATACCTAAAAATCCCACACTAGCTTTACCTAATAAATCAAGTGCAATATCACTCATACCAAGTGCAGCTCTTAAAATAGGCACTATTACAATATCATCGCTAATAACTTCGCACTCACAAGGCATAAGTGGAGTTTGAATATTAACTTTTTCTGTGCTTAAAAATTCACAAGCTTCATAAATAACAAATCCACTAAGCTTTTTTATATGCTCACGAAAATCCCTACAAGATGTATTCTTATCTCTAATTTTCGCTAGATAAGTTGAAACTAGTGTATTTTTAATTACTTTCATTCAATAACCTTTCAAAATATGCTTTATCATCAAAATTTTTAACTAAAGCTATGCCTTCATCAACAGCAGCCTTAGCAACTGCGGTACTAACATAAGCTTTTACCCTATCATCAAATGGTTTTGGAATTATTAAATCTTTTCCATATTTTAAGTCTTTACCATATAATTTTTTAGTTTTTTCGCTAACTTCAAGGCGTCCTAATTCGCTTAATGCCTTAACAGCTGCTATTTTCATACCCATAGAAATCTTTCTAGCTCTAACATCTAAAGCCCCACGGAAGATATACGGAAAGCCTAAAACATTGTTGATTTGATTGTCATAATCGCTTCTTCCTGTTGCAATAATTACATCAGGGCGAACTTTTTTCGCAAGTTCAGGTAAAATCTCTGGATCAGGATTAGCTAAAGCAAATACTATTGGATTTTCTGCCATAGTTTTTAACATTTCTTCGCTTAAAGCTCCAGCTTTGCTAAGCCCTAAGAAAACATCAGCTCCTTTTAAAACATCAGCTAAAGTATCCTCATCACATTCTCTTACAAATTCTAATTTATGCTCATTTAAATCTGTTCTTTTAGTATTGCAAACACCTTTAGAGTCTACTAAATAAATCTTTTTAACCCCTAAAGTCTTATATATCTTAGCACTTGCAATCCCTGCTGCTCCTGCTCCACAAACAACTACTTTTAAATCTTCTAATTTTTTGCCAATTATTTCGCAAGCATTAATTAACCCCGCCGCACTAATAATAGCTGTTCCGTGTTGGTCATCATGCATTACAGGAATACCTAAGTCTTGAAGTCTTGCTTCAATCTCAAAACATTTTGGAGCTGCTATATCTTCAAGGTTAATACCGCCAAAACTAGGAGCAATAGCTTTTACTGCTGCTATTATTTCTTCGGTATCTTGAGTGCTTAATTCAATATCATAAGAATCAACATTTGCAAATTTTTTAAATAAGCAAGCCTTACCTTCCATAACAGGTTTTCCTGCAATTCCACCGATATTGCCAAGACCTAAAACAGCTGAACCATCGCTAATAACTGCTACTAAATTACCTTTACTTGTGTATTTATAAGCTAAATCACTATCACGAGCAATCTCTTCACAAGGATATGCAACTCCAGGAGAATATGCTAAACTTAAACTCTCATATTCTTTCATAGGCGTTTTAATAAAAGTGCCTAATTTACCGCCTAAATGATACTCTAATGCTCTTTCTTTTAAATTATTCATAAAATCTCCTTTAAAAAATTATTAAATCTTTTTTTAATCTCATCATTGCCTAAAAACTCCATAATAGCATAAATACTAGGACTAATTGTTGTTCCTGTTAGGCTTAATCTAATTAATTGCGCTATGTCTTTTAGCTTAGCATTATTGCTATCTAAAAATTGTTTAACGGCTAATTCAAATTCTGCTTCAGTATTTGCACCTTTAAAATCATTTACAAACTTAGAAAATAAAGCTTTACTATTATCATTTACAAACTTAGCAACTCCACTTTCTTCATAAGAATTTGGCTCGTTTATAATAATTTTTGCACTATTTATCAAATCTATTAAAGTCTTAGCTCTTTCTCTTAACATTGTTAATAAGAATGAATAATTCTTAACACTTGAAAAATCAAATCCTAAATCTTTACAAGCATTTACTAATCTTTCATCGCTAACGCTTTTTATATAATGAGCATTAATCCATTCTAATTTTTGTGCGTTATATGTACTTGCACCTTTGCTAACATTATCAAATGTAAAGCATTCTTTCATTTCTTGCATTGAAAATATTTCTTGGTCTTTGTTTGAAAATCCTAATCTTAATAAGAAATTAAGTAAAGCTTCAGGCAAGTATCCTAAAGCCTTATATTCCATAACATCGGTTGCTCCGTGTCTTTTGCTAAGTTTTTTGCCATCTTCTCCATTTATCATAGCTAAATGATAAAAATTAGGAACCTTAAAGCCTAAAGCTTCATAAATTATTATTTGTTTTGGAGTATTTGAAAGATGGTCATCTCCACGAACAACATCAGTTACGCCCATTAAAGCATCATCAACAACCACTACGAAATTATAAGTAGGAGTGCCATCAGCACGAGCTATTACAAAATCATCTAAAATATCAGCAGCGTTAAATCTAATTTCGCCCTTTACTCCATCATTTACTATTATTTCTCCATCAAGCGGTGCTTTAATCCTTACAACAGGCTTAATTCCTTCTGGTGGAGTGCCTTTAAAATCTCTGTATCTTCCATCATATTTAGGGCGTTCTTTTCTAGCTTCTTGCTCTGCTCTTAATGAGTTTAACTCATCTTCGCTCATATAACAATAATAAGCATTGCCACTATCAAGTAATTTTTGAATATATTCTTTATAAATATCTAATCTTTTACTTTGGTAAGTAATTTCCCCATCTACTTCTAAATCAACCCATTTAAAAGCTTCTAAAATAGCTTTGGTTGCTTCTTCGCTATTTCTTGCCATATCTGTATCTTCAATACGAAGAATAAATTTACCATTATTTCTTTTAGCGTAAAGATAAGAAAAAAGTGCTGTTCTTAATCCACCAATATGTAAAAACCCTGTCGGAGAGGGTGCAAATCTTGTAACTATCATTATTATTAGCCTTTTGTGAATTTTTTATAGTTATAATCATTTAAAATCACTTAAAGGTAAATAATGAGAAAAATTTTGCTTGCACTTGTATTTGGTGCATTTATGAACGCAAGTCCTATAACTTCAATCATAGCTAGTGTTAATAACGAGCCTATTACAAATATTGATATTATAGAAATTTCACAATATATGAATATAAGCCAAAACGACGCATTAAGATTGCTAATTCAAAATAAAATATGCACATCTTTAGCTAAAAAATTCAAATTAGCTGCAAATGAACTAGAAATCAATCAAGAATTATCAAAAATAGCTGCTGCTAATAATATTAGCTTATCTACTTTCATAGAACATAACCAAGATAAAATCAAAATGCTAACAGAAAATATAAAAGATGAAATTCTAAAAAAGAAATTATTTGATTTAATCGCTCAAAATTATATGAAAGATGTAAGCGATGATGAAGTAATTAGATTTTATAATTTAAATAAAGATAAAATGAATGGGGCAAGTTATGAAGTAGCAAAAGAACAAATTAAAAGCTATTTAATGAATAAAAATGCTCAAGAATCAGTTCGTAATTATATGGAAAAAGAAGAAGCAAAGGCATCAATTAAAATGTTTAGGTGAGTACTATGAAAACAAAATCAATTCTATCTAACTCGTTTAAGAATTTTATTATTACAACTTTTTTACTAATTGAAATTGCTGGTGGAATTTTTGGAACTTATAGATATATTAGCGAGGCAAAAAGAATTGAAGAGCATCATAGAATTCACAATATAGGAAATGATAGCTTGGTAATTAGGCTACAACAAAATAAAGACCATACTATTTTTCAATTTTTAGTATTTTCTTTCGCTGTATTAGTAGCCGCAGTTATTAGTAATGCAATTTATATAAAAAGATTAAAAAGAGTAAAATCAAATTTTAATGATTTTGCAGAACTTCTCGCAAATTCAGTAAAAAAACATAAGCCTTTAATGCTAAACGATACGCTAAATTACAGCGAATTTCAAAAAATAGCAAATTCTTTAAACGAAGTCTTAAATGATATATACTATCAAGAAAACTATAATTCTTTAACCAAATTACCTAAAAAACAAAAATTCTTATTAGACATACAAGAACTCTATGAAAAAAGCGATTGTCCTATAATAGTTAGCTATATATATCTTAAAGACTATCAAAATCTATTAAAAAGTAGAAGTTTTGATTTAGCTGATAAAATAATATTAGAATTAGCAAGTAGATTTTCAAGTTTTTCTACAACTATTTTAAATTCTAAAATAGCCAAAATAAGTGGCAATGGAGATTTTTTATTAGCATTTCCTTGTATTGATGAAATACAAACAACTTTTAATAATATGGCTATTAAGTTGCACGAATGCTTTAGTGAAAGTATTAATTTTGGAAGTGATGGAATTTATGAACAAAGTATAGGGGTTGGCTTTAGTGTATTAACAAATGAAAATTACAATCAAATAATAAACGATACTTACAAAGCAGCCTTACTTTCAAGCGTTCAAAAAGATACATTGTATTGCGATTATTCTGATGAAGTTAAAACACAAATAGATAATGAAGCAAAATTAGAAAATGATTTAAAAAGGGCTTTAGAAAAAGGTGAGCTTGATGTATATTATCAAGCAAAAATCGGAGCAAATGATAATTTAGTAAAAGGCGCAGAAGCATTAATTCGCTGGAAACGAAATGATAAATTTGAAAATACAGAAAAATTTATAAGAATTGCAGAAAAAACTGATTTAATAATAAAACTTGAAAAATTTGTAATTGCAAAAGTATTTCAAGAAATACAAGTTTTAAAAAATAAGGGAATAAATATTCCAATAAGTATTAATATATCAGCAAAACACTTGCACAATAAAGATATGATAAATTATTTGCTAGCAAATGTTAAAAAATACGATATAAATCCAAATTTAATAGATATAGAAATAACAGAAAGATATAGACTTAATAGCAGTAGTGAAACTATATTAGAAAAATTAAAAGCTATTGGATTTTTAATAAGTATTGATGATTTTGGGAAAGATTATAGTTCTCTTTCTTATATAAATCATTTACCTATTGATACAATTAAAATTGATAAAAGCTTTATAGATGGATTAAATAGTAAAGATTGTGATTTAATTAATGAAAACTCAAAAGCAATTATAATTGGTATTATAAAAATAGCAAAAACTATGAATAAAAGAGTAGTAGCAGAAGGTGTTGAAACACTAGAGCAAGTAAATATTTTAAAACAATTAGGTTGTGATGAATTACAAGGATTTTATTATCATAAAGGTGCTACACCTATTAATGAATTTATAAATATTTATAAAAACAAATTCTAATGAAACTTCATATAGATTTTGATAGCTATTTTGTAAATGCACAACGACTATTAAATAAAGAACTCTGCAATACACCTTGCGTGATTTATGCTGGAAGCGATGAAGATTTTTTCAATCAAGATGCAAAATATATAGATAATAAAATCGCCTTTATGAGCTCAATTGAAGTTGCAAGAAGTGAAAATAAAGTAATTGATTATAGGCATTTTACTGCAATTGCCGTATCTTATGAAGCTAAAAAATATGGCGTAAAAGTAGGAGATAAATTAAATATAGCTTATCAAAAATGTCCGAATTTAAAAATAGCTAGAAGTAATATTAGATTTTATAAAGAACTAAGCTTTAAAGTAAGGCAATTTTTAGAAAGCAAAATACCCGTGATTGAACAATTTAGCATAGATGAGTTTTTTGGAGATTTAGAAGGGTTTAAAAAAGACACAGAAGTGCTAGATTATGCAAAATATCTTCAAAAAGAACTATTAGATAAATTTGGCTTACCAGCTAGTATAGGCATTAATAATAGCAAATGGGGAGCTAAATTTTTAACCGATTTAGCAAAACCTTTTGGCATTAGAATGGAATATGATTTAAGTAATGCCATTAAAGGAATAGATATAAAAAATTTCGCAGGCATAGGAAGAGAAATACAAAAATATTTAAGAGCTTATGGGGTAAATACTTTAGATGAATTATTGCAAAAAGAATATTTGCTAGATAAATATGGTAAAAATGGCAAAAAAATCATAGCAAGAATTAAAGGCGTTGATAATGAAAAAGTAGAAGAAACAAAAGATATTAAAAGCCACGCAATATCAAAAAGCTTTAAGCCAATTAATGATTATGATGAGTTAAGGCGAAGGGTTAAAATACTTGCTAGATATTTATGTGTTTGGATTTCAAAGCACAAATATCATCCTAAAAAAATAGAAATAAGTATTAAATACGGCAATAAATTAGAGCATATTGGAATTGAAATCATGCAACCATTTGATGAAAAAAATCTAATTGATAATGCCGTAAAAGGATTTGAAATTCTTATGAAAAATACTAAAAATGTAAGTGTTTATTATATAGGAATTGCTGCTAATAATCTTGATAAAACATATTGTGAAAATATTTTTCAAAACACCACAAAAAATCAAAAATTAAACGAAACCCTAAGTGCTATAAGAGATAAATTTGGCATTAGCTGTATAAAATATGGGGGATAAATATAAATTATTTATCTTTTAATAAATTAATTCTTGCTTTATAATCAGGCATAAATCCTAAAAGCGTGGTATAAAAAGCCTTTGAGTGATTAGCGTGATAAAGGTGTGTTAATTCGTGCATAATTACCGCTTCTATTGCTAATATATCTTTTTTAATTAATTCGGTATTTAGATTTATATAAGATTTTTTCGTATTGCAAGAACCCCAACGAGTTTTCATTTTGCGAACTTTTAAAGCTTTTATATCTTTACCAACAATCACACAAAATCTTTTTAAAATTTCGCTAAAGATTTCTTTTGATTGAATTTTATAAAAATCATTAAGTAATTTTTCTTTATTTTCATCATTTTCAAGA